>DASVUT010000400.1:0-6591 GCA_036386955.1 Sphingomonas sp.
CGCTCGGCCAGTCGTTCCGCAAGCTCTCCCCCAACCAGCTCGTCCGCAATCCGGTCATGTTCGTGACCGCTGTGGTGGCGCTGCTCCTCACCGTCCTGCTCGTGATCGGACAGGACGGGCTGGGGCTGGGCTTCAAGCTTCAGCTCGTCGTATGGCTATGGCTCACCGTGCTGTTCGGCACCTTCGCGGAAGCGCTGGCCGAAGGTCGCGGTAAGGCTCAGGCGGCGTCGCTCCGCGCCACCAAGGCGGAACTCACCGCCAACCGAGTAAAGGGGGTAGGCGTCGAGTCCGTCGCCGCCAGCGCGCTTCGCGTCGGTGATCTCGTGCGCGTCCGGACAGGCGAGCTGATCCCGTCCGATGGGGAAGTCGCCGAAGGTGTCGCCTCCGTCAACGAGGCCGCGATCACCGGCGAGTCCGCCCCAGTGATCCGCGAGGCGGGCGGCGATCGGTCGGCGGTGACGGCAGGCACGCGCGTCATCTCCGACGAAATCGTGGTACGCGTCACGGTCAATCCCGGCCAGGGCTTCCTCGACCGCATGATCGCGCTGGTCGAGGGTGCCGAGCGGCAGAAGACGCCCAACGAGATCGCGCTGACGATCCTGCTCGTCGGCTTGACGATCATCTTCCTGATCGCGGTCGGGACCGTGCCATCCTTCGCGGCCTATGCGGGTGGGTCGATCCCGGTGACGATCCTCGCGGCACTGCTGATCACTCTTATTCCCACCACCATCGCCGCGCTGCTGTCTGCGATCGGCATCGCGGGCATGGACCGGCTGGTGCGCTTCAACGTGCTGGCGAAATCGGGCCGCGCGGTCGAGGCGGCGGGCGACGTGGACGTGCTGCTGCTCGACAAGACGGGCACGATCACGATCGGGGACCGCCAGGCGAGCGAGTTCCGCGCGGTGGCGGGCGTGTCGCCCAACTTGCTCGCCCAGGCGGCCTCGCTCGCCAGTCTTGCGGACGAGACGCCCGAGGGCCGCTCGGTCGTGGTGCTGGCGCGAGAGAAGTTTGGCGTCACCCTCGCTGCGCTCCCAGCCGATGCGGAGGTCATACCCTTCACCGCGCAGACGCGCATATCGGGCGTTCGCACCGGGGGCACGCTGATCCAGAAAGGCGCCGTCGATTCGGTGCTGCGCGCGCATCCCGGGCTGGGCGAGACGGCCGCCGCGACGGAGCTGCGCCGCATCACCGACGAGATCGCGCGCGCGGGCGGCACCCCGCTCGCGGTCGCGCGTGACGGCAAGCTCCTGGGCGCGGTCTTTCTGAAGGACGTGGTCAAGGCGGGCATCCGCGAGCGGTTCGGCGAGTTGCGCGAGATGGGCATCCGCACCGTAATGATCACCGGCGACAACCCGCTCACCGCTGCCGCCATCGCTGCGGAGGCCGGGGTCGACGACTTCCTCGCCCAGGCCACGCCTGAGGACAAGCTGGCGCTGATCCGAAAGGAGCAGGTCGAGGGCAAGCTCGTCGCCATGTGCGGCGACGGCACCAATGACGCGCCGGCCCTGGCGCAGGCCGATGTCGGCGTCGCGATGAACACCGGCACTCAGGCGGCACGCGAGGCGGGGAACATGGTCGACCTGGACAGCGATCCCACCAAGCTGATCGAGGTCGTTGGCCTGGGCAAGCAGCTGCTGATGACGCGCGGGTCGCTCACCACCTTCTCGGTCGCCAACGACGTGGCCAAGTACTTCGCGATCATCCCGGCGATGTTCGCGGTGCTCTATCCGTCGCTTGGTGTGCTCAACGTCATGCGGCTGGGAACGCCAGAAAGCGCGATCCTGTCGGCAATCATCTTTAACGCGCTGATCATTCCGCTCCTCGTCCCGCTCGCGCTCAAGGGTGTCGCGTACAGACCGATGGGTGCCGGCGCGCTGCTCCGCCGCAACCTCCTCGTTTACGGGCTGGGCGGGCTCGTGGCGCCGTTCATCGGCATCAAATTGATCGACCTGGCCGTCAGCGGCCTGGGTCTCGCCTGAGGAGGAGTCGACATGGGTAAGGATTTCATGAGCGGGCTCCGTCCCGCGCTGGTGCTCACTCTCCTGTTCGCCATGCTGCTGGGGATAGGCTATCCCCTGGCCATGACCGGCTTGGCGCAGGCGATCTTTCCATCTCAGGCGAACGGCAGCCTGATCCGCGAAGGAGATCGCGTTGTCGGGTCGACGGTGCTTGGTCAGGCATTCACCAGCGACCGCTACTTCCAGACCAGGCCCTCGGCGGCGGGCAAGGGCTATGACGCGCTCGCGTCGGCAGGATCGAACTTCGGGCCCACTTCCAAGGTTCTCGTCGAGCGGATCACAGCCGATGTGACAGCCCGGCGCGCCGAAGGCGTTGTTGGCCCGGTTCCCGCCGATTTGGTCACGGCCTCGGCATCCGGCCTCGATCCCGACCTGTCCCCGACCGCTGCACGTGCACAGGTCGCCCGCGTCGCTCGGGTACGGGGACTGCCCGAAGCGGCCGTCCGCGATCTCGTGGCGCGGCACACGCGAGGTCCGACCCTGGGCTTCCTGGGGGAGGTGCGTGTCAACGTCCTCGCGCTCAACCGCGAACTCGACCGGCTTCGTGGTGTGGCACCGCGTTGAACGCCGAGCGCGACCGTCCATCGCCTGAAGCGTTCCTGCGCCAGGCGGCACAGGAGGGCCGCGGCAAGCTCAAGATTTTCCTCGGTGCCGCACCAGGCGTCGGCAAGACGTTCGAGATGCTTTTGGAAGGTTCGGCTCGGACCAAGGCGGGGATCGACGTGGTGGTGGGAGTGGTCGAGACCCATGGGCGACGCGAGACGGAGGCTCTGACCCACGGCCTTGAGATACTGCCCCGGCGAGAGGTCGAGTATCAGGGCCGGACCCTGCGGGAGATGGACCTGGACGCATTGCTCCAGCGTCGCCCGGCCCTGGCTCTCGTGGACGAGCTCGCCCACACTAACGCACCCGGATCGCGCCACCCTAAGAGGTGGCAGGATGTCGAGGAGCTGATCGCCGCGGGGATCGACATATATTCGACCGTCAACATTCAGCACGTCGAGAGCCTCAACGACGTCGTGGCGTCCTTCACCCGCGTCCGGGTGCGTGAGACGGTTCCCGACAGCGTCTTCGAGTCCGCCGAGATCGAAGTCGTGGACATCCCGCCCGACGAGCTGATCGAGCGGTTGAGGGAGGGCAAGGTCTATCTGCCCGAGGAGGCGACCCGCGCGCTTGGCTCGTTCTTCTCCAAGTCGAACCTGTCCGCGCTTCGCGAGCTGGCGCTGCGCCGCGCCGCGCAAGCGGTCGACGCGCAGATGCTCGATCACGTCCGCGCCAACGCGCTTGGCGGGACCTGGGCGGGAAGCGAGAGGATCGTGGTCGCGGTAAGCGAATTGCCCGGCGCCGCGGGCCTCGTCCGCGCCACCAAGCGCATCGCGGACGCGCTTCACGCGCCCTGGACCGCTGTGCACATCGAGACGGCGCGCAGCCGCTCTTTCGGCCCCGACGAGCACCGTCGCCTGGCCGACGTGCTGGCGCTCGCCACGCAACTCGGCGCGCAGGTGGCGAGCGTGCCCGCGGTTTCGGCCGTGGAGGGCCTCAAGCAGTTCACAACTGACGCGCGCGCGACTCAGCTGGTTGTCGGCAAGTCGGCGCGCTCGCGGTGGTTTGAACTCCGTCATGGGTCGGTGGTGGATCGCCTCGTTCGCGAAACACCGGGCGTCGCCGTCCATGTGCTGCCGTTCGACGAGGCGAGCCCGAATGGCCGCTCCAAGCCACGGCGGACCGGAACGCGCCGCAACGAGGAGGCGTGGAGCGGCTATGCCTGGACCGCGCTGATGGTCGCCGGGGTGACCGCGGGAGCTAGCGCGCTGTTCCGCGTCATCGACCTCGGGAATGTGGCGCTGCTCTATCTCCTGCCGGTGATGGCGGCGGCCAACCTGTTCGGCCTCAGGACCGGCCTGTTCGCGGGCGTGGTCTCCAGCCTTGCCTACAACTTCTTCTTCATCCCGCCGACCGGCACGCTCACGATCCGGGACCCGGAGAACATCGTCACCTTCTTCGTCCTTCTCGGTATTGCAACGGCGACGAGCCAGCTCGCGTCGCGGGTTCGCGCCCAGGCCGATCTGGCGGCGGCAAGCGCCCGGGCAAATGCGACATTGGCGGGGTTCCTGCGCCAGCTTACGGCGCTGGGCGACCGCGACGAGATCGCGAGAATGGTAGCGGGCGAGATCGCACGGCTCTTCGATCTGCGCGCGCTCCTGCTCGATCGCGACGGATCGGGCCTGACGACCCTGGCGACCAGCCATCCAGGCGACCGGCTCGAGACGATGGAAATGGCGGCGGCGCAATGGGCGTTCGACACCGGCAAGTCGGCCGGGCGCGGCTCGGGGACGCTCGCCTCCTCCGAATGGTACTTCCAGCCGCTTACGTCAGGGGATCGGACGCTCGCGGTGTTGGGCCTGACGCGGGATGACGGCGGTGGTCCGGTGCGATCGGATCAATGGCCTTTGTTGATGAGCCTCGCCGATCAGGCGTCGCTCGCATTGGAGCGGATGCGGCTTCAGGACGACATGCGAGACGTCGACCGCCTCCGCGAACGCGACCGGCTACGCACCGCGCTACTGTCGTCGGTCAGCCACGATCTCCGGACGCCGCTAACCTCGGTCATGGCGGCAGCGGCCGAGCTGCGGCAAGGCTGCACGCCCGAGCTGATCGACACTATCGAGGGAGAAGCGGCGCGGCTCAACCGCTTCGTAGCCAACCTGCTCGACATGGCGCGGGTCGAGGCCGGGGCGCTCCGCGTGGCGGTGGAGGCCGTCGACCTGACCGATGCCGTCGCGGGCGCGGTGCACGACACCAGGCGCTCGCTGGAGGGACACCCGATCCGGCTGGAGGTGCCGCCCGACCTCCCGCTGGTCCGGGTCGACCCACAGCTCTTCCACCATTGCCTGCTCAACCTGCTCGATAATGCCGGCCGCTACGGCACGCCCGGCACCCCGATCACAATCCGAGGCGACCGTCGCCCTGGCGCGTTGGAGCTGTCGATACTCGATGAGGGAGTAGGTATCCCGCTCGGGCGAGAGGGCGAGGTCTTCGAGACGTTCAGGCGGCTGGAAGGGTCGGATCGCGCAGTAGGTGGCACGGGGCTGGGGCTGGCGATCGTGAAGGGTTTCGCGGAAGCGATGGGGCTGACGGTCGCCGCCGCGAACCGGATCGACGGCAATGGGGCATGCTTTAGCCTGACGTTTTCCGAGGTGCTGCTGGTCAAGGACGCTGGTCAGGAGCGCGCGCTGTGAACCAGCCGTTGGTGCTGATCGTCGATGACGAATTGTATATTCGTCGGCTGCTCCACGGGACCTTGCAACGCGCAGGCTACCGGACGTTGGAAGCGGGTACGGCGCGCGAGGCTTTAGATGCGGCCATCGCGTCCACGCCCGCGGCGATCCTCCTCGACCTGGGCCTCCCAGACCGCGACGGCCTTGAACTCGTCCCACTGCTCAAAAGATCAGGCAAGGCGGCGATCATCGTAGTGTCCGCCCGCGAGGCGACCGACGACAAGGTCGCCGCTCTCGATCTCGGAGCGGACGACTACGTCACCAAGCCCTTCGATACCGAGGAACTGCTGGCCCGCCTCCGCGCGGCGCTGCGGCACAAGCTTGACGAACGCGGCGCTTCCCCGATCGTCCGGGCGGGGGAACTCGAAATCGACTTGGTCGACCGGCGGATCAGCAGGGCGGGCGAGGCGGTGCACCTCACCCGCAAGGAATATGAAGTCCTAGCGATGCTCGCTGCCGCACCAGGGCGCGTGATCACGCACCACACGCTTCTCCAAGCTGCCTGGCCAAACGAGCATGACCGCAGGGTAGAGTATCTGCGCATCGTCATTCGCAACCTGCGCCAGAAGGTCGAGCCCTCGCCATCAGCGCCATCGGTAATTAGGAACGAGCTTGGCATCGGCTACCGCTTCATGGCCGACGTCTGATCGATCAGCCCATCTTCGCCGCCAGGATCCACCCCCACACGGCAAGCGTCGCGACACCGCCCGCCAGGGTCCACAGAACGGCCCTGCGAACAAGCCGGCCTTGCGCGTCGATCGACCGCACGAAAGCGGCGAACAGGCGTTGGCGAAGCGCGCTTTCGTCGTCCAGGCCCTGCCGGTCGAACTCCTCACCGAGCAGCAGCGCGCGCAGGCAGAAGTAGCTGGAAGCGATCAGTGGAGCGACGCCTACCAGACTCACGATTGTCAGCACGGGTTGCGTCGCGGCGTCGAGGCTGAGCGGGGCGCCGGGCGACGCGGAGATCGGATGTGTGCCGATCGTGATCATCAGAGCGTTGAACGCCAGCATTGCGCCGAGCCGAATCGAAAGGTCTAGATCGCGGTTTTCCAGGAACTCCAGATCGGCAACGAACCCCGGGTCGGGCGGGTCGCCGCGCATCGCCTGAAAGGCCCGCAGTCGAATACGGTATGATGAGTCCGTCATCGCATCGACCTACCGTTTCGAGACGACACGTACCAGCGCTCAACCAAGCGGAGTCCTGTGCGGGCGCTGTACTCTGGATCAGATCCTAGCCCTGCTTCGATGCCAAATTGAAGTCGAGTTTTACATAAACAATGTTATCGCCTCGTCGA
>DASVUT010000401.1:0-2815 GCA_036386955.1 Sphingomonas sp.
CATGTCATCGTCATAACGGCCACGCAACTATCCGTCACCCCAGCCCAGTCCATCTTAGCCCCCCGCGAAGGCGGGAGGGGGCTTGGAACCCCTTACCGCCCCAGCATGTGATCCACGAAGTGTCCCAGCGTTCGAAACCCCGCCAGCCGCAGGCCAGAGACATCCCCCGGCCCGTCGCCCGCCATCGCATGCGGTACCAGCGCACGTTCGAACCCCAGCTTGCCCGCTTCCTTCAGCCTGAGCGCCCCATGCGCCACCGGCCGGACCTCCCCCGACAACGCGACCTCGCCGAACGCGACCGCATCGACCGCCACCGGCCGCTCCGACAGCGCCGAGACCAACGCGGCCGCCACCGCCAGATCGGCGGCGGGGTCCTGCACCCGGTATCCGCCCGCGATGTTCAGATACACTTCGGCGGTGGAGAAGCTCAGCCCGCACCGCGCCTCCAGCACCGCCAGGATCATCGCGAGCCGCCCGCTGTCCCACCCCACCACCGCCCGCCGGGGCGTCGCGCCCGATGCCAGCCGCACGACCAGCGCCTGGATTTCGACCAGCACCGGCCGCGTACCCTCCAGCGCCGGGAACACCACCGTCCCCGTAACCCCCTCGTCGCGCTGCGTCAGGAACAGCGCCGATGGGTTGGACACCTCGGTCAGCCCCTCGGTCTGCATCGAGAAGACGCCGATCTCGTCGGTCCCGCCAAACCGGTTCTTGATCGCGCGCAGGATGCGATACTGGTGCGATCGCTCGCCCTCGAACGCCAGCACGGTGTCGACCATATGCTCCAGCACGCGCGGCCCCGCGATCGTGCCGTCCTTGGTCACATGCCCCACCAGCACCAGCGCCGTGCCGCGTTCCTTGGCGAAGCGGATCAGCTCCTGGCTCGATGCGCGCACCTGGCTGACGGTGCCCGGCGCGCCTTCGATCAGGTCCGAATGCATCGTCTGGATTGAATCGATCACCAGCAGTGCGGGCGGCGCCCCGCTCGACAGCGTCGTCAGGATATCACGCGTCGATGTCGCCGCCGCCAGCATCACCGGCGCATCGCCCAGCCCCAGCCGCTGCGCGCGCAACCGCACCTGATCCGCCGCCTCCTCGCCCGATACATAGGCGACCGACCGACCCGTGCGCGCGAGCACGGCGGCCGCCTGCAGCAGCAGCGTCGACTTGCCGATCCCGGGATCGCCGCCGATCAGCGTGGCGGAGCTTTCCACGAACCCGCCGCCCATCGCGCGGTCGAGCTCCGCGATCCCCGTCGCCATCCGCTCGGGCAACGCCACCTGCCCGTCGAGCGGCACCAGCTCGATCCGCCGCCCGCCGCCTTGCAGGTTGTGCTTGGCGGCAAAGGGCGTGGCGAGCACCGGCGCTTCCTCGACCAGCGTGTTCCATTCGGCGCAATCGGCGCACTGCCCCTGCCACCGATGCGACACCGATCCGCACGCCTGACACACATACCGCTTCTGAAGCTTCGCCATGGCGCGAGCTATACTCCATGCGGAACGGGAGGGGAACGGCCCGTTACTCGTCGAGCATCTGTCGCGCCGCCGTTGCAACCTGGCCTACTACCGTCCCGGTGAGCGTCGACGATCAGGGGAGAGTTATGGCAGATCGCTATATCAGGCGTGCGGAAGCTTCGGGCTGGACGCTGGTGAGGCTGACCAAATCCAACGCGTTGGTGTCTCTGTGCGAATACACGCATGTGATCGTCAAACGCGAAGCGGGCGGGCGCACCTATTTCGTGATCGCCGACGGCTACGTACATCCGGGTGAGGAGGCATCGCTGTCCAGCGCCAATGCAGCCAAATACCTTGCTACAACAGGTCCAGGTGGCGGAGCAACTCTCAGCGTTAAGTATCGGGGGCCACCTGAAATGGTCTATTCGCCAGTCCGACGTGAGACGCTGAGACAGCAATGGGCAGAACTGTCATTTGGCAGCCAGTTTGCTACCGTAACGCTGAACAGCATTTGGAACAGTACTTACACGCCCATTCAGCCTGGCACGCACAACATTCTGGCACCTGACGCGTCACATGCCAATGTTCCTACATCCGGCTACGTCGCGGCAACACCCGGCATGGTGGGTAATGACACTTGGTTTCCAATCGCCCTCGGCTCGTCGATGGAAAACAGCACACGCTACATTCATGTCGGCCACCTGTCCGAAGGGTGCGTAACCGTGTATCAACTCGAACGATGGACCGCATTGTACAATTCCCTGATAGCAAACCGGGTGCCGGGCACCCGAGGCCGGAAAGTTGGCACGCTGGTGGTCAGAAAGTGACGCGGACTCTGTGGATCCTTGCCGCGCTTGCAGTGCTCCCGGGAGCCGCTTGCGCGCATCAGGCTAGCGTGATCCCTGTCGCGGAGGCAACCTGCGGTGATCTTCTAGCGAAGGTCGGTCGCAAGACGGCGGGCATGACCTTCGTCGGTTGCACTGCACGTCCCGAAGGCCAAGGAAAACCGCTGGTGGCGCGCTATTCGGTGAAAGGTCGTGATGCAGCCTCGGTCGAGGCGTATCTCATACGCACCGTAGGGCTCCAACGTCTGCGGCGTTCCTGCTGCCAGTGGGACGCGCCCATGGCCTCGTTCGATTTGAAGGGAGGCGCATATCTTCTGACCATGAGCTCGGAAGAGACGACCGTCGACTCCCGTGCGAGATGGGGCGAAATCCAGCAATTCGGGGTCGAGGTCAGGCTGCTAACCGAGGAGGTTTGACGTCGCACGCCACGCGCGCGGAGCGCTCAGCGATTTGAGGCAACGCGAGCACGCGGCGCGGAATAGCCAAGGATGCGAAGCAGGATGCGGATGCGCCCTT
>DASVUT010000402.1:0-1937 GCA_036386955.1 Sphingomonas sp.
TGGTCGCCGTGCCGGTCAGCTTCTGGCCCACCTGGGCGAGCGTTTGGGAAGACCGCGCCCGCGAACGCTCGCCCGCCTGGGGGCTGTGGACGCTGGGCGATCTGGCGACCTTGATCGTCGCGACGCGCGGCGTGGAACCCAATGTCGGGGAACTCGCCTATGTCTTTGTCGAACTGCTCTGCCACGCCAGCGTCTGGATCATGGTCGGGCTGTCGACGATCAACCCGGTGCGCTCGCTGGGCCGCGGCACGGGCGGCCTCGTCCTGCTTGATGCCATCGCGCCGGGGAGTAATCCGTTCGCCGTGACCGAGGGACCGATCGGAAAGGCCGTGCACGCGACGCGACCCTTCCCCGCGGGCGAGACCATCGTGCGCTTCTCGGGCCCGCGCATGCGCGCCGCCGATGTGCCCGCGCAAGCGGTCGGCAGCGCGGATCGCTATGTTCAGGTGGACCGTGACCGGTGGCTGGGGCCGTCGGGCCGAATCGATGACCTGTTCAACCATAGCTGCGCACCCAATGCCGGCCTGCGCTTCGCCGATGGCGGCGTCTTCCTGGAGGCGATCCGCGACATCGCGCCCGGCGAGGAGATCGCCTGGGACTATTCGACCACCGTCGCGGACCCCGCTTGGCGCATGCCGTGCGCATGCGGCGCGGCCACGTGCCGCGGCACGGTAGGTGCATTCTCCACGCTGGCACCCGAGCAGCAGCGTTGGTACATCGACCGCGACCTCGTCGCTCCGCACCTGCGCGAAGAGCGCCGCGAAGAAGCCGCCTAAGCCGCGTCAGCCAAGACGATCGTCTCCGGGGCCTTCAGCGTCAGAACCGCGGTCGCGCCGTGCCCGCGTCCCTCGCTCTCCAACGCCAGCGATCCTTCCATCGCCCCCATCGAATTGGCGCACCAGTGCAGCCCCAATCCGCCCGACTTGTGCGCACGCGTCGAAAAGCCGCGCTGAAACAGCGTCGGTGCCGCCGACGGATCGAAACCTTCCCCATTGTCGCTGATCCGCACCACCACGCGCTCGCCCACGCTCTCCACCGCGATGTCGATCCGCCCCTCGTCGCGTCCCGCCGCGGTGATCGCCTCGGCTGCGTTGCCGAACAGGTTTCCGATCACCTGGCTCAGGATCACGCGGCTGGCCAGCACCAGATGCGGGCCCGCCGGCACCGCCACCGCGATCGGCCGTTGCTGCGCGTAACGGGCGAGCGCCGCATTTTTCTGCACCAGTTCGGCAACATCGCACAATTCCAGCTCGGGGCGTTCATGCGCGCGTTTTTGTTGCTGGCCGATGATCTCCAGCACATGCGCCATCGCCTCGCGCCCGACCTCCAACTCGGCGCGCATCGCCGCGCGCGCCTGCGCTTCGGCGGCGAGCGCGGCCGACACGAAGGCTGCCAGCTTTGCGCGCCGTGCCGCCGGCACGTCGCCCGCCAGTTCCGCCGTCGCACGCTCCAGCATCGCTCGGTCGACCGGCGGTGCCTGCGCCACACCCTGGCTCAGGATCGTGCTGATCGGGTTCAGCGCATTGCGGACATTGTGCATGACCGCGACAGCGCTTTCCGACTGCCCCAGCGCGAACGACTGCGCCTCGATCTGTTCGCGCAGGTCGCGCAACTGCCGCAGCATCCCGTTGAAGCTCCTCCCCAGCGAGCCGATCTCGTCGTGCCCCTCCTCCTCCAACAGCGCCAGGCTGCCCGACGCGCGCACCTTTTGCATATGCGCCTCGACCCGACCCAGCGGGCGCAGAACCAACTGGCCGATCAACCGGCGCAGCACGACCAGGATGATCAACAGCAGTACCGTCGATCCCGCCACGGCCAGCAACAGCATCCGTCGCCCCAGCAGCGATACGTCACGCTTGACGCTGAACCGCGTCGCGCCGACGGCGCGTCCATCGGGGCCCAGGATCGGCACGCCGATCGCCACCGTGGACCGTTCG
>DASVUT010000403.1:0-4264 GCA_036386955.1 Sphingomonas sp.
GGGGTGAGTCTAGATCCCCTCTCGACGCTCTCCCCTTTGCCCCTTCCCCGCTCCCCCCTTACCCCTCCCCGGCAAAGGCCGGGGCCCAGCCACGCCGGCCTCTCGATCGGTGACTACCCACCAGCGCGAGCATAACTGGGCCCCGGCCTCCGCGGGGGGAGGGGATCAGGTATCTACGGCCGCCCACCGCTCCAACAGCGTATGCGCGATCGCGTAAGCCGGGGGTGGCAGGAACGCGCCCGGTTCGCCCGCCAGCACGCGGCGCACCTCGTCGCGCGGCACCCAGATCGCCTCCTCCAGCTCATTGGTGTCGAGCGTGATCGTGTCGTCCAGCGCCCGCGCGGTGCATCCGATCATCAGCGACGACGGGAACGGCCAGGGCTGGCTGGCGACGTAGCGGACGTCCGCCACGCGGATGCCCGCCTCCTCGTGCAGCTCGCGCGCCACCGCTTCCTCGATCGACTCGCCCGGCTCCAGGAACCCCGCCAGCGCCGAATAGCGGCCGGGCGGAAAGGCGGGCTGCCGCCCCAGCAGCGCGCGCCCGTCATGTTCGGCGATCATGATCACGACAGGATCGACGCGCGGGAAATGCTCGGTCGCGCAAAGCTCGCAGCGCCGGCCCCAACCCGCGCGGAACACGCGGGTCGCGCCGCCACAGCCTCCGCAAAAGCCATGCCGCGCATGCCAGTCGAGTACGCTGCGCGCCGCAGCGTAGGTTGCCGCCTCGCCCGGCTGAAGCATCCCCAGCGCGCGGAACAGCGCCGGCGATCGCCCGCGCGCTGCGCCGCCGGTGATCGCGGCGAAGCGCGGCGCGCCCGCGTCCAACCCGAGCAGCACGAGTTCGGCCCCGACAGGCGCATCGGCCAGGCTCGTCCAGCCCAGCCATCCGCCCTCCCCGATCAGCGGATCATAGCCGTCCAGCACCAGCAGCGCCGCGCGCGCGTCCGCCACCGCCGCCGCCAGTGCATCGGCGTCGTGGCGCAGCGCGTCGGCGCGGTCGAGCGTCCCGCCGGTGAAGCCGATCACCGTCGCGGCGCGCTCGGGATGCCCCCGTGCAGCCGCACCGCGTCCGCCATCAACGCCGCGCCGACCTCACGCCGCAGCGGCCATTTCTCGGCCGGGAAGTAGTTCACCATCACCGTGGCGCGAAAACCCCGCGACGGATCGACGAAGCCGATCGTCCCCGCCGCACCACTCCAGCCATAGGTGCCCTTGCCCGGAAAACCCCCCGGCGCATCGGCCAGAAACACCGATCCGCCCGCGCCAAAGCCCATCGGCGTGGCGGTGGAGGGCCGCTCCCCGCCGACCCCGCCGAACCGGACGCCCGCCGGCAGCAGGTTCGACATCCCCAGCCGCACCGTTTCCGCCTTCATCACGCGCGCGCCGTCCAGCGTGCCGCCATTGGCCAGCATGTGAAGGAACCGGTCATAATCGCGCGCCGACATCACCAGCCCCGCGCCCCCGAACGGGATCGGCGCGGGCAGCAGGAACACCGAGTTGCGCGCCGGATCGATCGGCACGCGGTTGCTGCCCACCCAAGCGTAATTGTCGGCCAGCCGGTCTGCCGCGCCCGGCAACACCTGCCAGAAGCTCGATCGCATCTTGAGCGGATCGAACAGCCGCGTCTGCACGAACCGGTCGAAGCTCATCCCCGACGCGCGCTCGATCACCGCGCCCAATATGTCGAGCCCGATCGAATAATTCCACGCCGTCCCCGGCTCTGCCAGCAACGGCAGTTCGGCGGCGCGCTCGGCGAAAGCCTGCAAGCTGGCCGGCCGGGTCGGGCGGATCAGTGGCTCGGTGCGCGCGTCGGACGAGAACGCCACCAGCCCGCGCCGCTCATATTCCTTGGGCAGCGGCCCCTTGCCCAGGATCGAATAGCCCAGCCCCGCGGTATGCGTCAGCAGATGGCGTACCGTGATCGCGCGCGTCGCCGGCCGGCTGTCGAGCGACGTTGCCGGGTTGGTCATGACGCGCATCGACTTGAACTGCGGGAAGAAGTCGCCGATCGGCTGGTCCAGCCCCAGCTTGCCGTCCTCGATGAGCATCATCGCCGCCATGCCGGTGATCGGCTTGGTCATGGAATAGACGCGCCATAGGGTGTCCGGCCCAGCCGCCGCAGCGTCCGCGCCGTCGCCGATCCGCCCGGCCGATGGGAACAGGGTCGGCGACGCTCCCATCCCGAACGCACCCACGATGCCCGGCATCTTGCGGTCGCGGATATAGCTGTCGAACAGTGCCTGCGTCGCCGGCAGCGTCGCGCCGGACGACACACGGGCCGGTGCCGGAACCGGCCGGTCGGACACGGGCGCGGGCACACGCTGCGCCTGCCCCGCCAGCGCCGCGCCCGCGATCAGCGCCGTGATGCAAGCGGTTCCGATCAGTCGCATATCTCTCTCCCGATGGCCTCGGCGGCCTTGGCGAACAGCGTCGGCAGCCCGGCCCGAACCAGCTCCGCCACCGGCCACCATTCGCCTTCCCCGTCCAGATGCGCCGGTGCCTTGGCGACCGCAAGCGCCAGTTGCAGGTCGAAATGCGTGAAGCCATGCGCGACGCTCGCCTCCAGCACGCGCCACCCCGCTTCCACGGGAGCGTCGGTCAGCCCCGGCGGCGCATCGACCCACGGCCCCGTCGGCAACGCCCGCATGCCCCCGAGCAACCCCGTGGCCGGACGGGTGACAAGGAGGACAAGCCTCTCCTCCGTTCGCCCCGAGCTTGTCGAAGGGCCGCCCTTCTTCGCGCCGGTTGAAGATAAGTGCGGTGCTTCGACAGGCTCAGCACGAACGGCTGCCTGTTTCTCCACCCAGAAGATCGTCCCGTACCGCTGCGGCCGCGCACGCTTGGCCGCCTTCACCGGCAACCGCTCCGGCTCCCCGAGCGCGAACGCGGCGCAGCCGGGCCGCAGCGGGCAGAGCATGCACCGCGGCGCGCGCGGGGTGCAGATCGTCGCGCCCAGGTCCATCATCCCTTGCGCGAAGTCTCCCGCGCGCTCGTCCGGCGTGATCACATTCGCCGCCGCCCGGATGCTCGCGCGGGCACCCAGCAACGGCGCGTCGATCGCGAACAGCCGCGCCACCACCCGTTCGACGTTCGCATCCACCACCACCGCGCGCACGCCGAACGCGATCGCGGCCACCGACGCGGCGGTATAGGCCCCCAGCCCCGGCAGCGCGCGCAACCCTGCTTCGCTCGTCGGGAACCCGCCCCGCGCCGCCACTTCGCGCGCGGTGCGCACCAGGTTGCGCGCCCGCGCATAATAGCCCAGCCCCGCCCAGGCGGCCATCACCTCGGCCTCCTCCGCCGCCGCCAGCGCCTCCACGCTGGGCCACCGCGCCACCCATGCCACAAAGCGCGGCCGCACCGCCGCGACGGTCGTCTGCTGCAACATGACCTCGGACAGCCATACGCGGTACGGGTCCGCGCGTACGCCCGGCGGGCTGCGCCACGGCAGCACGCGGGCATGCGCGTCGTACCAGGCGAGCAGGACGGCGGCGGTGTCGGATAGGTCGGGCGATCTGGCGTCCACGCACGCGCTATGGCATGGGTCGCGGCATGAGCAAGCGCGTCCGCGCCCCCGTCGAGCCGCCCCCCCGCGCCAACCGGTCGCGCGCGGTGGCCGAGCTTCTGCCCGCGATCGGCGGTGCGGCCTTTCGGCGCTTCGGCTTCGTCCAGTCCGCGATCGTCAGCCGCTGGCCCGAGATCGTGGGCGAACGCTTCGCCGCCGCCAGCGCGCCCGAATCGATCCGCTTCCCGCCGGGCCAGAAGCAGGACGGCGTGCTGACCCTCACCGTGCGCGGCGCGCATGCCCCGATGATGCAGCATATCGCGCCCGAGATCGTCGAGCGCGTGAACCGCTTCTTCGGTTACGCCGCGATCGCCCGCGTCGCGATCCGTCAGGGCGATGTCGCGCGCACCGCCCCGCGCGCCGCCCGCACCCGCCCCGCCCCCGCGCCGCCGGAAATGGGCGATGGTCTGGAGGCCATCGTCGATCCAGAGCTGCGCGCCGTGCTCGAATCGCTCGCCGCCGGGGTCGCCGCCTCCACCGGGATTCCACGGATCAGCTGATGCGCATTCTCTTCGTCTTTTCCGCCCTATTGGCGCTGACCGCCGCCGCGCCCGCCCGCGACTGGAGCACCGTGGCCGCCAAGACAGCGACCGGCGCGTACGTGATCGGCAATCCGCAGGCGCGGGTGAAGCTGATCGAATATGCCAGCTATACCTGTTCGCACTGCGCGGAGTTTTCCGTCCAATCTGACAAGGAGCT
>DASVUT010000404.1:0-2627 GCA_036386955.1 Sphingomonas sp.
CCTGCGCGAGCGCGGCGTGGGCGGCGGCGACCGGGAGCGCGCGGACGGCGGCGCGGATGGCAAGGTCGATCGGGGGCACGGGCGCGATGCCGTCGAGCAGCGTCTTGAGGTAGAGCCCGGTGCCGCCGACGAGGATGGGCAGCCGGCCCTGCGCGTGCGTGTCCGCGACGGCGGCGCGGGCCTCGGCGGCCCAGCGGGCGGCGGAATAGCCGGTGTCGGCGGCGTCGACATGGCCGAACAGGCGGTGCGGGGCGCGGGCTTCGTCCTCAGGCGATGGGCGCGCGGTGAGGATGCGGAGGTCGCGATACACTTGCGCGGAGTCGGCGTTGATGATCGTGCCCTTCTCGCGAGCGGCCAGGTCGAGCGCGAGCGCCGACTTGCCGCTGGCGGTGGGGCCTGCGATGACGACGAGCTTGGCGCGCGGTGGGGTCACGAGCCCGCCTGCGTTCGGCCTGAGCGAAGTCGAAGGGCTTGTCGCGACGTCAGGACTGGTGCTTCGACTTCGCTCAGCACGAACGGATGTGGGCATGGGAGGCTGATGGTGTTCACGGCTACGGTGATAGCAGGCGGTGCACTCCAGGCGGCTGATATTTCGGACGCCGTGCAACAGATGGACCTGCCGTGCAGCGTCGGGGGCTGGCGTTGGGTCGAGGACGGCGTCGCAGCCGACATCATGTTCGGGGAAGATCCTGCATGGGCGCATGGCGTACTCGGCGGTCATTTCCCGCGGCATGACCTCATCATCCAACCCGCCGCCACGCGCGAGAAGCGGTTGCTGATCGCCGACATGGATTCGACGATGATCACGGTCGAATGCATCGATGAACTGGCCGATTACGCCGGGATCAAGCCCGAGATCGCGGCGATCACCGAGAGCGCGATGCGGGGGGAGCTGGACTTCGCGGGGGCGCTGGATGCGCGGGTCGCGTTGCTGGCCGGATTGGACGAGGGCGCGATCGAGCGGTGTCTGGCGGAGCGGGTGACGTTGATGCCGGGCGCGCGGACTTTGGTGCGGACGATGAAGGCGCGGGGCGCGCATACGATCCTGGTGTCGGGCGGATTCACGCGCTTCGCCGAGCCGGTGGCGGACATGATCGGGTTCGACCGGGCGATCGCCAACCGCTTGTTGGTCGAGGACGGGCGGCTGACGGGCCGCGTCGCCAAGCCGATCGTCGGGGCCGACACCAAGCTGGCGACGCTGGAGGCGGCGATGACCGAGCGGAGTATCCCCCGGTCCGCCACGCTGGCGGTAGGGGATGGGGCCAACGACCTGCCGATGATCCGGGCGGCGGGGCTGGGCGTCGCGTACCACGCCAAGCCGGTCGTGGCCGAAGCCGCGGCGGCGCGGATCGAGCATGGCGACCTGACGACGTTGCTCTATGCGCAAGGGATCGCACGCAAGGACTGGGTGGAGTGACCCGTTAGCGCATCAGCCCGGCGGACTTGAGCGCGGATTCGATCGTGGATTGAACGCCCGCGACGACGGGCTTGAGCGGGATCGCCGCGCGCGCGGGCTTGGTCTGGCTCCGGGGCTTGGCGGCGCTTTCGGCTCGCGTGATCAGGCCCCATGAACGGGCGATTTCGGTCGTGCTCGATAGGCCGACATCGAGCATGTACGGGCCGGCGGCACCCAATTTGGCCGTGTCGATCGGTACGCCGTGGCCCATGCCGGCGACGCGCCATTCCTCGATCACCGCGCGGCCGTCCTCACCTGTCCAGGACCGGCGTTCCCAGCCGGGGCCGGACGTCGTGACGGCGTCTCCGCCCGCATTGTGGACGCCACGCCATTGTTCGCCGAGCCGATCCATGTTGGCGACGACGACGGTTTGATCGCCGGTGCCGTGCCATAGCGACACGGTGGGGCGGCGGCGCGGGGCGGGTGCCGCGGCGCGGACCAGATCGGACAGCCTCAGTGCGTTGGACTCCCCTTGGCCACGCATCGCGGACAGCGCGTCGCCCATCGACGTGGCGACACCATAAGGCAGCCCGCCGATGATCGCGCCGCCGGCGAACAGTTCGGGCCAGGTCGCCAGCATCACCGCCGTCATCGCGCCGCCTGCCGACAGGCCGGTGACATAGACGTGCGCCGCGTCCAGGCGGTGCTGCGCGACCGTCGCGGTCACGGCGGCGGCGATCGATCCGGCCTCTCCGCCGGTGCGCGCGATGTCGGCGGGGACGAACCAGTTGAAGCAGCGATTGGCGTTGTTGGCCTGCGTCTGTTCGGCGAAGAGCAGCATGAAGCCTTGCGCATCGGCGAGCGAGGACCAGCCGGAGCCATGGTCGTAGCCCGCCGCGCTCTGCGTGCAGCCGTGCAGGACGATCACGAGCGGTGCGCCGGGTGGCAGGTCGGCGGGCTTGTACGTCCGGAACTCGAGTGCGCCGGGGTTGATCGCGGGCGCGGCGACATCGGTCAGGCGGTCGCCGGCAGGGATGGCGACGTTTGGCCGGGCTGCGGCGAGGCGGGCGAGGGTGGCGGACAAGGAGGTCAGCGGAAATGCCCTTCAAGGTCGAACACCGCGGAATGGGGCGATCGATGGAAGAACGCACTGTAGCAGCCATCGTTGCTGCAGTGCACAATTTGTTCGACATTTCTCAATCCTCCCCCGTTTACGGGGGAGGTGGCGCGG
>DASVUT010000405.1:0-3985 GCA_036386955.1 Sphingomonas sp.
GTCTAGCGGAGCGCAAGACCATGCGATCATTCCTGTTCCTGCTGCTCGCCGTCAGCCCCGCCGCTTCGTTCGCACAAGCCGTGGTGCAGCCGCTGCCCGGATCGACCGATGCCGACCAGCTCGGCGCGACGATGCGCCGCGTCGCGGCCAATCCGCGCGATGTCGATGCCCTGCTGACCGCGGGCGAGCAATCCTTGAAGGTCGACGATCTGGCCGGCGCGGCGTCGCTTTTCGCGCGCGCGGAAAAGATCGACCCGCGCAACGGGCGGGTCAAGGCCGGCATGGCGGCGATCCTGGTGCGGTCCGAACGCCCCGGAGAGGCGCTGCGTTACTTCAACCAGGCCGCCGCCGCCGGGCTCGACCCACGCCGCTTCGCCGCCGATCGCGGGCTCGCGTATGACCTGATCGGCGAACAGGAGCGGGCGCAACGCGATTACCGCCTGGCGCTGCAATCGGGCGGCAATGACGAGACGATCCGCCGCTATGCTTTGTCCCTGGGTATTGTGGGACGCCGCGAAGAGGCGCTGAAGCAACTCGATCCGCTGCTCGGCAAGACCGACCGGGCGGCGTGGCGCGCAAGGGCGTTCGTGCTGGCGATGGCCGGGGATCAGGCGGAGGCCGAGCGGATCGCATCGACGATGATGCCGGGCGGCATGGCGCAAGGGCTGCTGCCGTTCTTTCGCCGGTTGCCGAGCTTGCCCGCTGCCGATCGTGCGTTTGCGGTCCATTTTGGTGAGGTGCGGCCAACGCCCGAGCGGCTGGCGGATGCGCGGTTGATCCCGCAGCTCACCCCGATCACGCCCGAACCACGCCCGGTCGCGCTGGCGGCGGTGACGACGCCGACCTCCTCCGGCACGTCGGATCGTCGGAGCGACCGCCGATCGCGGCGGGACCGGCCGGGACGGGAGGCGCTGGATCAGATCGCGGCCGTGCCCAGCGCGACAGTTCGTGCGTCACCGACGCAGATCGCCGGGCTTGGTTCGATCCCGGCACAGATGCGCGCCCTGCCGGTACCGGCGCGCGCGGTCACGCCCGCCGCCAGCTCCTTGCCGGCCACACCGTTGGTCCAGCCGGGGTTCGCGCCCCTGCCCCAGTCTCAGGTGCGCACCGCACTGGTGCCCGCACCTACAGCGGTGGCGGTCGCCGGCTCGCCCATCGCGCCGGGTTTGTCGTCGTCGCTGGTGCCGGCACCGCGCGACGTTGCCGCGACACCCGTCGTCGCGGCTAGCTCGATAACGCCGGTCTCGCCGGGAACGCCCACGCCAACGGCGATCGTCGCAACCGTGACGTCGTCCGCGGCACCCACTAGCGTCGCCGCGCCCGGGGCAGTGCCGGTTACCAACGCGCCCGCGTCGTCGGCGGCCGCGACCAACGTCGTCGCTTCGGTTGCTGGACCCCCAGCGCCTGCGGCGAACGGGGCTTCGGCATCGATGACGAATCCGTCTCCCGGTGTTGCGGTGATGGCGGTGACCCCTTCGACCGCCACCCCCTCGACCGTCACGCTCGCGACTGCGCCGCAGCCGACGCCGGTCGCGGCCGCATCTCCGCTTCCTACGGCTAGCGTCGCCGAACAGCCAGCAACACCGACGGCCACCGCGCCGACCGAAGTCGCGCGCACGGTTCGTCCGGCCGCGCCCACCTTGTCGCGTGGCGATGCCGACGCGGTGCTCGCGCGGATCGTCGCGTCGCTATCGATCCCGGCCGAGGAGCTGGGCGTCACCGGCCCGACCCGGCCAGTGGCGGTACCGTTGAACGACGGTGCCGCGCGCACTGCCGAGGCCGTGCGCGTGAAGACCGCGCGCGATGCGGAGGTCGATGCCGCCGCAGCCAAGCTCGCCGCACGCACGCGCGCCGCCGATCGCAAGGCCGCGGCCGAGAAGCTTGTGGCCGAGAAGAAGCTTGCCGCGGAAAAGAAGGCGGCGGCCGACAAGATCGCCGAGGAGCGCCGGATCGCGCGCACCAACCCGCCGCGTATCTGGGTTCAGGTGGCGGGCGGAGCCAATGAGCGCGATCTCGCCAAGGCCTGGTCCGCGACCAAGGCCAAGGCACCCAAGGTTCTGGGCGACCGCAGCGGCTGGACGACGCCGTTGCGCGCGACCAATCGCGTGCTGACCGGTCCGTTCAAGACCGATGCCGAGGCGCGCGGCTTCGTCAACCAGCTGAGCAAGGCCGGCGTGTCCGCCTTCACCTTCACCAGCGAGGCGGGACAATCGGTCACGCGGCTGTCGGCCAAGTGAGCCCCGCACCTTATGCCAGCCAACCCGGTGCGAGCCGGGGGCGGCGGCATGACGAGGAGACGGGCGAGCGGGGCCCGCGCGACGCGTTCCAGCGTGACCGCGACCGTGTCATCCATTCGATCGGGTTTCGCCGGCTGCGCCACAAGACTCAGGTGTTCATGGCCCCGGACGGCGATCATTTCCGCGTCCGGCTGACCCACAGCCTGGAGGTCGCACAGATCGGCCGCACGATCGCGCGCGCGCTGGGCTTGAACGAGGACCTGACCGAGGCATTGTGCCTGGCGCACGATATCGGGCACCCGCCTTTCGGCCATGCCGGCGAGGCCGCGCTGAAGGCGGCGATGGAGGGTGCCGGCGGGTTCGACCATAACGGCCATACGCTGCGCCAACTCACGCTGCTGGAGCGGCCATATCCCTTATGGGACGGGCTGAACCTGAGCTGGGAAACGCTGGAGGGGTTGGCCAAGCATAACGGGCCGGTGCGGCATCCGGGTTGGGCGCTGGCGCAGGCCGATGCGGAGTTCCCGCTCGATCTGGGCACCCACGCCTCGCTGGAGGCGCAGGTGGCGGCGATCGCGGACGATATCGCCTATGACAATCACGACATCGACGATGGTCTGCGGGCCGGGCTGCTGACGATCGACCAGCTGCTGGCGGTGCCGCTGGTCGCGCGGGGGTGGGCGCGGGTGGAGGCGCGCTATCCGGGCGTGGAACGCGCGCGGCTGGCGCGCGAGCTGGTGCGGGCGCAGATTGGCACGATGGTCAACGACCTGATCGCCGAAACGCGCGCGCGGATCGCCGCGTCAAGGGTTCGCCATTCCAACGATGTCCGTGCGGCGGGGCAGGTGCTGGCGGCGTTCTCGCCCGCGATGCGCGAGGACGAACGCGACCTGAAACGGTTCATGTACGCGCATCTGTATCACCACCCACGCCAGCTTGAATCGGCGGCGGCGGCGGAGCGCGTCGTGACCAGGCTGTTCGCCTGCTACCACGATGATGCGGCGGTGATGCCGGCGGAATGGCGCGACCGGCTCCCGGCCGATGAGCCCGACCGCAGCCGCCACATCGCCGACTTCATCGCCGGCATGACCGATCGCTATGCGGTCGGGCGCTATCGTGCGCTGATCGGCGCGATCGATCTGCCCGAAGGGTTCTAGTCTAGCGACGTCGCCGGGCGAATCTCCTCCCCCGTGAACGGGGGAGGAGCGAAAGCCGGTCCGCCTCAGTTCGCCGCCAGATCCACCGTGCTCGCGGCGCCGCGCGCGTCGGCGAGCTTGAACGATACGGGCGTTCCGCCGGTGATGCCCGACACACGGTCGCCGCGGACGACCAGGCGGAAGCGGCGGCCGTCGTCGAGGCGGCGGCCCTCGATAACCTGGCGGTCGCCCGACAAGCTCGTCGTGGTGTAGGTGTAGGTGGCACCGTCGTGGGTGAAACGCTGTTCGGGCTCGCGGGCGACGCCGATGGTCGCCGTCAACGAGGCGAGGGCGGCGGCGGCAATGACATGGATCGTGCGCATGGTGCTTCTCCGGTGGATGCTCTGTGCGTCCGGCGGCGGAAATATTGCGCTGCACCATGGCTCGCAAATGCAAAGCCGGTCATCGCGGATGCGCGCCACGCATGTGGGTAAGCGCGCGGTTTGAAGCGGTCGGGCTTTGCCGCTAGGGCCGGGCGCATGACGCTCTACACCCGTTTCGCCCAGCATGTGGACGCCGCGCTCGACGCGCTCGTCGCCGCCGATCAGTTGC
>DASVUT010000406.1:0-2367 GCA_036386955.1 Sphingomonas sp.
TCACCGCCAGTTGCGTCAGCACATCGCCCAATCGCTCGTGCAGCTTTTCGGCGACGGGACCGCGCAGCGCCGCCGCGCGTGTCGGATCGGTGGACCCGATCTCGCGCGCCGCCGCGTCGGCCCCAGCGATCAGCGTCGGGATCAGATGAGCCGCTTCCTCCAGCTGCCGATCCGCCTCGGCTACCCGCTCGCGCTCGCTGACGATCCGCACCGCCGCCAGCATCAACCGATCGCGTTGCTCCTCCAGCTGCGCGACGATGACGCCGAGTTCGGCTTCGATATCGACCGGCGGAGCCGGGCGCTGGAACATCCGCCATCCACGCGCCGGCGGCTGAGGCACAGCACCTTCGGCCAGGCGTCGCAACGCATCGAGTACGGCGGCTACATCCGCTTGCGGCGGCAGGCTGGCGAGCAGTCGGCGGCTGCTGTCCGCCCCCGCGGCGATGGCCTGCGCTCCAATGGACCCGACCTCGTCGCCGATGCGGTTGGGCTCCGCCAGCGCCAGCCAGCCGCGCACCACATCGCGCGCGGTCTGGCGCAGCGCCACGGCGCGATCGGCGGGCAGGGGCGTAAGCTCGGTTTCGTCCACCACGTCAGGACCTCGGCTGCAACACTCAAGCGTGCAAGCGGCTTCAGCCGGGCTGCTCACCAAAGAAATGGTCGACGATCCCGCGTGCGATCCGCGTCGGGCGCAGCGTGTCCGCATCGATGCAGCACCAGCGCGACTTGACCTCGGCGATGATCTCTTCACCCCGGCGGATCACCGTCTCGTAAAAGGCTGACGCTCCGTGCACCTTTTCCAGGATGACGATGGCGATCACCTCGTCGTTCAGGAAGGCGGGCTTGCGGTACGTGATCTCGTGCTTCAACGCGACCCACAGGTGCTTGGCGACCTGATCCGAAGGTGCCAGTCGCTCCCAATGGTTCAACACCGCCTCTTGCACCCAATTGAGGTAGCTGGCGTTGTTCACATGCCCCATGAAATCGATATCGGCGGGTTTGATGCCGATGGGGTAGAGATGGGGTATCGCGGTCATGCCATGACAATAGCATGGGCAGCCGTTGGTTGCACGCCGCGCACGGACAATCGCAATGATGTAGATAGTATGAGGTACCCGTTCGATGAGTGTCGCATTCCGCCGCGAGAGCGACGAGGAACATCTGGAGCCCAAGTTTGGCCGTCCCATCCCGCCGGGCCCCAATCTGGTGACGCCGAACGGGCTCGCCGCGATGCAGGCGATGGTGACCCGCTTCGATGCCGAAGTCGCGGGGGCACCCGACGAGGAAACGCGCACCGCGCTCCGCCGGGATCAGCGTTACTGGCAGACAAGGCTTGCGTCGGCGCAACTCGCTCCCGCCCCGGCCGATGGAGAGGCGGGCATCGGCTCGCGTGTCACCTTCCGCCTGCAGGGCACCGAACGCCGCATCGCCATCGTCGGCAGTGACGAGGCCGATGGTCGCGATGCGATCGCCTTCACCGCGCCGCTCGCCCGCGCGCTGATCGGCTCGGCGGCGGGCGACGTGCTGGCATGCGCCGGGCGCGATTATGCGATCGAGGTGCTTGCGGTGGAGTCGCTCTGATGGCCGAACGCTTCGAACGCCATCGGCAGCCCTGGACACAGGACGAGATCCAGAAGCTGCACCTGCTCGCCAAGAAGGGCATGGCGCTGAAGGCGATCGCCAAGGCGCTGACTCGTAGCGAGGAATCGGTAAAGACCCGCGCGAAGGAAGACGGGCTGGCCATCGCCAAGCTGCGCTAGCGTCCGCGCCTGTTCTTCACGGGCGGATCGACTATATGCCCGTTCTTCCCATGTACGATGCGATCATCCTCGGTGCCGGTGCCGCCGGCCTCATGTGCGCCGGCGTCGCCGGTCAGCGCGGTCGCAGGGTGCTCGTGGTCGATCATGCCGACCGCCCGGGCAAGAAGATCCTCATTTCGGGCGGCGGCCGGTGCAATTTCACCAACCTCCACACCGCGCCCGACCGCTTCCTGTCGGCGAACCCGCATTTCGCGAAGTCGGCGCTCGGCCGCTACACCGCCGCCGACTTCGTGGCGCTCGTCGATCGCCACGGCATCGCTTGGCATGAGAAGACGCTGGGGCAGCTCTTCTGCGACGGGTCGGCGCGGCAGATCGTCGATATGCTCCTTGCCGAATGCCCCAACATGGTCGAACTCGCGCTGGGTCAGCCGATCGCCTCCGTGTCCCATGCGGACGATACCTTCCGCGTGACGCTGGCCGATGGCCGCGTGGCCGAGGCTCCGTCGCTCGTCCTGGCGACGGGTGGACCTTCGATCCCCAAGATGGGCGCGACCGACCTCTCTTATCGGCTCGCCAAGCAGTTCGGGTTGAAGCTGGTTGAACCGCG
>DASVUT010000407.1:0-6218 GCA_036386955.1 Sphingomonas sp.
ATGGTCGGTTCTGGGATGTGCCCGTCGCCGATTATTCGCGCATCGTGGACGTCAATCTGAAGGGCGTGATCTATGGCAGCCACGTCGCGCTGCGCCGGTTCCTGGCGCAGGGCAGCGGGACGCTGGTCAACATGGGTTCGATCGAAGGCCAAGTACCGCTCGCGTACCATACCACCTATGCCGCGACGAAGGCGGGCGTGCTGAGTCTCGGCCGTTCGCTCAACGAGGAAATCCGCCACGCCGGCTATGCGCGAACGATCAAGGTGGCGACGGTGATGCCCTGGGCGGTTGATACGCCGTTCTTCCAGAACACGGCCAATTACAGCAGCCATGCCGATCGCATGATCTTGATGGATGGCCCCGAAAAGGTCGTGCAGGCATTGGTTTGGGTGTCGCTGCACCCAAGAGAGGAGCTGCCGGTCGGGTGGAAGGCGCAGATGGCGTCGTCCGCGCATCACCTGTTCCCCGATCTGACCGAATCGATCGCGGCGAACATCCACCGTGCCGAGATCAAGAAGGGCAGCCCCGTTCCGCCCACATCGGGATCGGTCCACCATCCCGTGCCGCAAGGCCGCACCGTCGAGGGCGGCATTCGCGCGCGGATGAAGGCGGAAGATGCCGCCCGTAAGACACCGCAACCCTGAGGCTCGCGAAGATGCCCAGATGATCCGAGCCTTGGACCGACGGCAGCGTCTCCAATTACGGGCTACCGATCGACGCCGCCCAGGATGCGCCCCGCGACCGCGTCTAGGCGCGCGATCAGCGCCGGATCGCGGGCGTCCGGGGCGGTGATGAGCGCGTGGTCGAGGACAGTGTCGAGCGGCGATACGGCGCGCTCGGGCGGGAGTGCCGCGACCAGCCGTTCGACCAGGCCGCGCGCGACCGCGCCATTGGCGGTCATCTGCGCGATGACCTGCGCGACCTCGACGAACGCGGCCTCTTCGCGCCAGCAGTCGTAATCAGTGACCATGCCGACCAGCGCGTAGGGCAGCTCCGCCTCCCGCGCGAGGCGCGCTTCGGGCATCGCGGTCATGCCGATCACATCAGCCCCCCATTGGCGAAACAGCCGCGATTCGGCGCGGGTCGAGAATTGCGGGCCCTCCATCGCCAGATAGGTGCCGCCACGTACGACTCGCGCCCCCGCCGCCTCGCTCGCCGCCGCTGCGAAGGCGGACAGGCGGGGGCATACCGGTTCGGCCAAGGAGACATGCGCGACGAGGCCGGTGCCAAAGAAGCTGGGCGGCCGCTGGACGGTGCGATCGATGAACTGGTCGACCACCACGAAACAGCCGGGCTCCAGCTCCTCGTGCAGCGACCCTACCGACGAGATGGCGAGGAGATCGGTGGCGCCGCAGCGTTTGAGCGCGTCGATGTTCGCGCGGGCGTTCACCTCGTGCGGCGGGATGCGGTGGCCGCGGCCGTGGCGGGGCAGGAAGCGCAGCTCGACGTCGCCGATCCGGCCGTGGAGAACCTGGTCGGACGGCGCCCCCCATGGGGTGGCGACATCGCGCCACTCGGCATCGACCAGCGCGTCGATCGCGTACAGGCCGGAGCCTCCGATGATCCCGATCGTCCATGGCGCGCGCATCCGATGCCCTCCCGTTCCCGTCAGCTCAGCGGACATCGGGGTACCGCTCGCCCAGGCGTTCGCGCAAGCCGGATGCCCAGCGGACGCCGACCTGGAGATAGATCCAGTTCGCCTTCCACTCGCCCCACGCCGCGACGCGGCGGTCGGAGGTGAGGATGATGCGGTTGACCAGGCGAACACGGCCGAACCGCACCATCTTCACGCACAGATCGGCTTCTTCCATGACGGTCATGCCGGGGTCGCAGCCGCCGGCGGCCAGGAACTGGGCGCGGCGGAAGAACATCGCGTGGTCGCCGAACAACAGGCGGACGCCGCGCACGAACAGATGCGGGCGCAGGAGGAGCGGGGCGTACCAGGTCTTGATCCAGTTGTGGGCCGAGGTCGCCCAGCGTACCTTTTCGGACCCGCTCAGGAGCGGCGTGAAGCCGGCAAGCGCCACGCGGCGGTCGGCGAGCGTGGCGCGGATGACCGCGATCATGTCGTCGGGGGGCAGGGTATCGGCGTGCAGCACGCAGACGAGCGGGCTGGTGACTTCGGCCACCCCGCGGTTGATCTGGCGCGCGCGACCGGCCTCGCCATGTTCGATCACCGCCAGCCCGAGATCGCGGGCGAGGGCGGCGGTGCCGTCGGTCGAGCCACCGTCGACGACCAGGACTTCGGCGGGCGGCGGATCGAGTGCCGCGAGGAGCCGGACCAGGCGGGGCAGCGTAGTGGCTTCGTTGAGCGTCGGAATGACGAGCGCAACGCCTGCGGGATCGTCGGTCATGCGGTCAGGTCGGGCCAGCGGGCCAGATCACCCGGGCGGTCGCAGTCGGCGAGGGTGGGGAGAATGGCGGGCCGGATGCCGGCTTTGGCGAGTCGGGCGCGTGTCTGCGCAAACACGCGATCGGTGCTCCAGTCGATCGCTTCGAACACGCGCGGGATGGCGGCCGCAAGGCCGAGCAGCCAATAGCCGCCATCCTCCGCCGGCCCGATCGCCGCGCCTGCCTCGCCCAGCGCCGCCGCAGCGTCCAGCAACAGATCAGCGGTCAGATCGGGAGCATCGGCGCCGATGAACAGCGTGGGGTAGGGCGGCCCGGCGCGGGCGAGCCGCGAGCCGAGGTCGCCATCGCCCTGATCCACGACGGCAACGGGCCCGAGCCAGTCGGTGAAGGCCTGTGCGGGTGCGCCGGTGACGCGCAGCTCATGCGGCAGGCCGCTCGCCCGCACCGCCGCCAGCGTCCGTTCGGTCAGGCAGCGGTGAAGCGCGGCGGCTCCGTCCGCGCCGAGTGCGGGGATAAGGCGGGTCTTGGCCGCGCCCGGGGTCGGATAGCGGGTGAACAGGACGACGCGGGGGCGGGACATGGCGGATGTGGTAGGGCAAGCGCGCGGGCGGCTCCACCGCCTGCGTGAAGGATACCGCGACCGTGCCGTTGGTTGTTCATTCGTGACCGCTCCCCACCCTCGCACCCTCCTCGCGGCGGGCACGGTCGCGCTCGGGATCGGGGCGCTGGGGTTCCTGGTCGTCGAGAAGCGCCGACCCTTGCGGCGACCCACGCAAGCCGAGCCCGGTCGGACGCTGCGCAACGTCGCGCTCGGCGCGTTGAGCCTGGCCGTCGTCCGGCTGGTCGAAGCGCCGCTCACCCGCCCGCTCGCGCGCGAGGTCGAGCGGCGGCGCTGGGGGCTGGTGCAGTGTCTGCCTTTGCCCGCCTGGGCGCGGGACGCGGTGGCGATCGTGTTTATGGATTACACGATCTATCTTTGGCACGTCGCCACGCACAAGATCGCATGGTTGTGGCGATTTCACCTGGTCCACCATCTCGACCTCGATCTCGACAGCAGCACCGCGCTCCGGTTCCACGCCGCCGACATGGCGATCTCGGCGCCCTATCGCGCGGCGCAGGTGGCACTTATCGGAGTCAGCCCGCGCGCGCTGCGATATTGGCAGGCGTGGTTCTTCGCGTCGGTGGTGTTCCACCATTCCAACCTTCGACTCCCTCAGTCGATGGAGCGGCGGCTGACGCGGGTGCTCACCACGCCGCGGATGCACGGTATTCATCATTCGGCGGTGCGCGGTGAGACCGATTCGAATTGGTCGAGTGGCCTTAGCTGGTAGGATCACCTGCACGGCACGTTCCGGCTCGACGTCGCGCAGGACGGGATCGCGATCGGCGTGCCGGGTTATCGCGATCCGCAAGACCTGGGGATCGCGCCGGCGCTGGCGATGCCGTTCAGGCGGCACCGCGATGCATGGGCATCGCCGCCGGGCTCCACCGGGCCCTTCGTGCGTTTGGCTCCTCCGAAGGAGATCGGCCCATGACCACTTTGCTATCGCCGCCTGAACTCAGTCGGCAGTTGCGCGAGGATGACACGTCCGACCTGAAGCGGCGACGGCTGGGGATCGCGTTCAGCCTGGCAGGCGCTGGTGTCGCGGCGGCGGTGGCGGCGTATCAGACAGGGCTGATCAAGCGGCTGCCCGATATCCTGCCCGGATCGATCTGGGACGCCGAGAAGGTCGACGCGTCCAATTACGCCTATAGCAACCTCCAGCAGCCCGATGGCCCGATGATGATGGTCAATTACGGGCTGACCGCGATGGCAATCGCCGCCGGGGGAACGCGGCGGGCGAGCGAGAACCCCGCCCTGCCGATGGTGTCCGCGGCCAAGGCGGCGGCCGATTTCGCGCTGTGTTCGGGCATGGCGGTGATCGAATGGCGCGAGAACCGCAAATTGTGCAGCTGGTGCCAGGTCGCGACCGCGCTGTCGGCGGCGACGCTGGCGGTAACCATTCCGGAAGCGGTAAAGGCTGCGCGCGGTCAGGCGGACGGCAGGAAGCCGGCGTCGATAGAATAGTCGATCAGTTGCCGGAGGAAGGGCATCCCGGTCGGCGGGCAGGCGAGCCCGGTAACGGCGCGCGCGCGCGTGTCGTCGAAGCGGGGGTCGCGCTGGAAATAGCTGGCGTAAAGCCCGGCGACGTGCCGGAACAGCCGCCGCTCCGCCGCCGGCAGCGCATCCGGGTCGAACCGGTCCGGCGCAACCAAGGTCGGCGCGTGGAATTGAGGATAGGCGGCGATGGTGGCGGTGAAGTCGGTGACGGGGATCGGCTGGGCGGAGACGAGATGGAATCGGCCTCCCGCCGCCACGTCCATATTCTCCGCCAGCGCCACCAGCCCGGCGGCGACATGGTCGATCGGCACGAAGTCGATCGTGGCATGCTCGCTCGCCGGCATGTGGCGCACGCGCCCTTGCGCGATCAGCTTGAACGCGGCGTAGATCGTGTCGAACGTCCGGATCGCGCCGTCGCCGTGCGCCCCGACGACGACGCTGGGGCGGGCGATGGCCCAGTGCAGTCCGCAGCCTGCGACGATCGCCTCGCCCCGCGCCTTGCTCGCTTCATAGCCATTGGCGAACCCGGCGGCCGGCAGCGGATCGTCCTCGCCGATCGTCCCATCGCGCAGGCCGCAGACATAGGCGGTGCTGACATGCAGCAACGCGCACCCGCCGGCGCGCGCGAAGTCGACGGCGTGCTGTGCGCCGGCGACGTTGGTGGTCTGATACTCGGCATCGCTGAGGTCGAAGCGGGTGGTGGCGGCGCAGTGGAGTATAAGGTCGTGATCGGCCGCAAGCCTGTCCGCATCGGCCAGGCCGAACCCCGGCCGGCCGACATCGCCATGCAATGTGGCGTGCAGCGCGACGGGATCGCCGCGGTTGCTGAGCACCGCCGGGTTGCGGTGAACCAGCGCCGTCACCCGGTGCCCGCGCGCGGCGAGGCGGTGCGCCACCTCCCCGCCGATCAGCCCGGCCGCGCCCGTCACGAAGATCCGCATCGCCGCCGCCTAGCACCCGAAGCCTACGCGTGCGACACTTGGCCGTGAGCGATGCGCGCTATGACCTGATCGTGATCGGCGGCGGCGCGGCCGGGCTGACCGCGGCGGGTGGCGCGGCGATGTTCGGGCTGAACGTCGCGCTGATCGAGGCGGGCGAGATGGGCGGCGAATGCCTCAACACCGGCTGCGTACCGTCCAAGGCGCTGATCGCGGCGGCCAGGCGCGCGCACGAAGCCCGCGACGCGACCCGGTTCGGCGTCACCACGCAAGGCGCGCGCGTGGATTGGGCCGGCGTGCGCGCGCATGTCCAGGATGCGATCGCGGCGATCGCGCCACATGATTCGGCCGAACGGTTCGAAGGGCTGGGCGTTGAGGTGATCCGCGCCCGGGCCCGGTTCCTGGACGGTGGCACGGTTGAGGCGGGCAACCGGCGGCTAACCGCGCCGCGCATCGTGATCGCCACCGGATCGCGCCCCGCCGTGCCGACGATCGAAGGGCTGGCGGGCACGCCCCATCTGACCAACGAGACGCTGTTCGGGCTCGACAGCCTCCCTGAGCATCTGCTGGTGCTGGGCGGCGGTGCCACGGGCACGGAGATGGCGCAGGCTTTCCGTCGACTCGGCAGCGCGGTGACGGTGATCGAGCCGGGGCGGCCGCTCGCGCACGACGACGCGGATGCGGCGGCGCTGGTCGTGGAGCAACTCCGGGCCGAGGGCGTCGCCTTCGAACTCGGCCGCAAGGGCGTGCGCGTCGGCGGCAATGATGGCGTGACGGTGACGCTCGACGATGGCCGCGCGGTCACGGGCAGCCACCTGCTGGTCGCG
>DASVUT010000408.1:0-3596 GCA_036386955.1 Sphingomonas sp.
TGCGTTTGCCTCGGAACCTTATGGCAGGCTGCGCGTCGATTGGCGGCGCGAGCGCGACGAGCTTGTCATCCACTGGCAGGAAAGCGGCATCGGAATCGTGGCGGCGGCTCCGTTTCGGTCCGGGTTCGGACGCGAATATATCGAACAGGCGCTATCCTATCAGATCGGGGCCGAGACCAGCCTGGACCTTCAGCCTGGTGGCATGCGGTGCATCATCCGCATCAGGGCGGCGAGTATCCCGGGCAGGCCCCTCGATGCGGAGGAACTGGAATGACCGCGATGGCCGCAACACAGGACATGCCTTCGGCGGCAGCGACTCGGTTGGCGACGCTTGCCGCTCTGACGAGCGAAGACCTCGCGCGTGTCGCGGGCGCGGAGAGCCATCGGTCGACGGTCCCGCCGCACCGCGACCTGCTGGGCCGCGGCACCGCCGATGGCGCGCAGCTGGTCCTGCACGGCTGGGGGTATCAGCAACAGCTTCTGCCGGATGGCCGGCGACAGATCGCCAGGTTCGTCCTGCCTGGCGACGTGATCGGCCCGCGTGCGCGAACGGGTGTCATGACGCCCGCGACAACGACGACGTTGACCGAAATGGCGACCTGCGCCGCGCCCGATCCCGACCATCCCGAATCCGGTCTGGCGCAAGCCTATGCGGTCAGCGCGGCGCTCGACGAAGCCTATCTGCGCGCGCAGATCACCCGTTTGGGGCGGATGAGCGCGTATGAACGCATGGCGGACTGGCTGCTCGAAACCCGCGACCGCTTGATGCTGGCCGGGCTGGCGAGCGACGACGGGTTCACCATGCCGCTTACCCAGGAATTGCTGGCCGACACGCTCGGGCTCACCAGCGTGCACGTCAACCGCACCGTGCGCGACCTGCGCCAGGATCAGCTCGTCACCATCAACGCCAAGCGCGTGACGTTCCACGGTCTGGACAGGATGAAGGTCCTGGTCGGCTATCAATCGGCAAGGCCCGTGTCATGATCCACTATCATCCGACAAGGAACGCCGACCATGACTGAGCGTACGCTGCAAGGGTGTCGCATCTTGATCGTCGAGGACGAATATATGCTCGCCGACGATCTGCGCCAGGAGATCGAGGATGCCGGCGCGGTCGTCCTGGGCCCCGCGCCCGATGCGCAATCCGCGCTGGAGCTGGTAGGGGGCGAGACCCGGATCGACGGCGCGGTGCTCGACATCAACCTGGGCGGCGAAGTAAGCTACCCCATTGCCGACGCCCTGGCCGCCCGGCGTATCCCATTTCTGTTCACCACCGGCTATGACGCCAGCGCCCTGCCCGGCCGCTACGCCCACGTCACCCGCTGCGAAAAGCCGCTCCGCGTCAGCGCCGTCCGCGACGCGATCGGGCGCGAACTGCACGGGTAAGGCACCTGCTAGCCCTGACGGCTCTGGCATGCAGAAGGGTAGGACTTCGCGAACATCTGCTCGCGCGAGCCGATGCACATCTTGGCAACCGACATTCTGCGCGGCCAGATCGCGGTCGACGTAACCAGCAACGCGGAGGGTTTTTCTGTGGAGATGGGCGGCGATCTCGGTGATCTTCCGCTTCAGCAGGTCCGCGGCAGCGATGCGGCCCTGACCCGCACGGGCAGCGGCGTCGCGGTTCAGTCTTCTGATCCAGGAAGCTTCAATTCATTCTGGATCATAACCGGGACCTGAGTGATGTTTCTCAAGTCACCGCCTCGTTGCACGCCGCCTGACGTCGTACCCTGTCTCAAAAATGGTATGAGCCGCCGGATTGACCTGCTCCCCGAAAATCATGCCATTGGTAAGTTAGCCCGTCAGATGGAGACGAGCGATGCGGCGAGCCGTTTTAGCGAGGATCAGATCATCGGCGTGCTGCGCGAGCATGAAGCGGGCGTGAAGACCGCCGACCTGTGCCGCAAGCACGGTATCGGCGATGCGACCTTCTACAACTGGAAGGCGAAGCTAATTATCCGCGGCCTGAAAACGGGGAGCAGGTCAGATTTCCCGGCGTTCGCAGCAGCCCAGTTCGTCCGTTGCTGCGCCGTATCTGCTAGGCTCCAGACTCGTTCACAGCCAGAACGCGAGCGCGGTGGCGAGCGCCACGCCTGACAGGAAGTTGGCCGCGAGCTTGTCGTAGCGGGTCGCCACGCGCCGGAAGTCCTTGAGGCGGCAGAACGCGTTCTCGATCAGGTGCCGGCCTTTGTAGCGCTCACGGTCGTAGCGGATGGTGCGCTTGCGGCTGCTCCGGCCGGGGATGACCGGCACGGCTCCGGCCTGCCGGAGCGAGCGCCGGAGCGGATCGGCATCGTAGCCCTTATCGCCCAGCACGTAGCGGGCCCGTCCCATGCGGGCGAGCAGCTCGGGCGCGGCGGTCACGTCGGCGACGTTGCCGGGTGTGAGCATCAGCGCGAACGGACGGCCGACGACGTCGGTGAGGGCGTGGATCTTGGTTGTCCAGCCGCCGCGCGAGCGACCGATCGCCTGCGCTTTAGCCCCCTTTTACCCCCGAACGCGGCCCGCTGGGCCTTCACGTACGTGCTGTCGATCGCGGTGCTCTTCGTGACCGCGCCCGCGTCGACCAAGGCGTCCAGCAGCCTCAGCCAAAAGCCGCGCGCCGACCACCTGTTGAACCGATTATAGACCGTGGTCGCCGGGCCGTAGTCGGCCGGGCAGTCGCACCAGCGGCCCCCGCTCTTGAGCATGTGGAAGATGCCCGAGATCACCCGGCGATCGTCGACCCGCCTCGCTCCGGGCTGGTTCTTGGGCAGATGCGGCTCGATCGCCGCCGAGGCCTCGTCCGACAACCAGAACAGCGCCATGCTCACCTCCGTCGCCCCCGCGTCCGTGGTGAATCAGAAAACCGCGCCCGCCTCAACCCGCTGATTGGGTTTTGACCCTAAGACGGTCAGTGGTAATCGCATCAGGCGAGCCGTGACGTTTCGATGCCGCGATCGAACAGCAGATCCTCGACGTTCCGCAACGACCGGCGATATCGCAGGTACATCAGCACCACTAACCGCATCACCTCCAGCGACGGGTTGAACGGCGATAAGGGTTAGCAGCAGCGCCCATCTACGGCTCGTCCGCACCTGTCACCGCCGCACCAGACGTCGGGCCGCGTTGGCTGCACCGTGCCGACCCGGATGCGATTACCAGCAGGTGCATTTGATCTGACGAAGGCCCACTAGAATTTGAAACGGGCACCGAAGTAGAACTGGCGCCCGGTGTGATGATACACGCTGAGCCGATCAGCCGCGCTGTCGATATACTGGTCGACATATTGATCCGTAAGATTGATCGCTTCGAGCGTCAGTGAGAAGTTCTCGGTGACCTTTAGTGAGCTCGACATATCGACATTGATGGTCGACCGGACGCCTTCGACATCGTTGAAGGTTGGCTGACCCGAATTCGTGTTGAACACCGGGCCTGCGCCCGGGGCCACGCCGTTGCGCCCCGGTACATTGGTCAGATAGCCAGAACGATATGCGACCGAACCACGCAGCGAGAAGCGACTGTCTTCGTAGTAGAGCGTGCCGTTCGCGGAATGCTTCGACAGGCTGGTCAGCGGGCGCGTAACAACCGGCGCACCAACGGCATTGGCGAGCGGG
>DASVUT010000409.1:0-3646 GCA_036386955.1 Sphingomonas sp.
AAGGACGAGGTCCGCAAGATGTTCCGGTCCTATCCCGGCGCGGCTTGGGATCAGAGCCCGCTGTTCAAGAAAATCTATGAATCTGAATTTGGCCAGCTCGGTGGTCAACCCTACGGCGCGTTCATCTGCGACTATTATTTCGACCATTCCGCGCCTGACATCGATGTGTTGAAAGGCCTGTCCAAGATCGGCGCGGCGAGCCACGCGCCCTTCATCGCAGCCTCCGCCCCGACCTTGTTCGGGATGGAAAGCTGGCAGGAGCTTTCGAACCCGCGCGATCTGGGCAAGCTGTTCGACGCGACGGATTATGCCGCCTGGACCAGCTTCCGTGAATCGGACGATGCTCGGTACATGGCGCTGACGATGCCGCGCTTTCTGGGCCGCCAGACCTACGGTGCCAAGACCGAACCGGTCGACGCGTTCGACTTCGAAGAGGACATGGCGGGCAACCACGACAACCATCTGTGGTTGAACGCGGCCTATGCGATGGGCACGCGGATCACGGAGGCATTTGCGACCTGGGGCTGGTGCACCCGCATCAGGGGCGTCGAGTCGGGCGGCACAGTGGAAGGATTGCCGACGGCGATGTTCCCCACCGACGATGGCGGCGTGGACATGAAGTGCCCAACGGAGATCGCGATTTCCGATCGGCGTGAGGCCGAACTGTCGGGTGCGGGTTTCATGGCGCTGATCCACCGCAAGAACACCGACCAGGCGACGTTTATCGGCGGCCAGACGCTGCACAAACCCAAGCAATATGATCAGGCGGATGCGACCGCGAATGCGGCACTGTCGGCGCGGCTGCCCTATATCTTCGCAAGCTGCCGGTTCGCGCATTATCTCAAGTGCATGGTCCGCGACTGGGTCGGCGGGAGCCGTGAAGCCCCGCAGTTGCAGCGCGATCTGTCCGAATGGGTAATGCAGTACGTCGATGGTTCGCCGCAAACGTCGAGCGAAGCGACAAAGGCCCGGCTACCCCTCAAGGACGCTCAGGTCGAGATCATTCCCGATCCCGAAAACCCGGGCTTCTACAAGGGCAAGTTCATGTTCGTCCCGCACTATCAGTTGGAGGGCATGGACATCGCGCTCAGCATGGTGTCGCGTCTGCCGAAGGGAGCGGGTTGACCCTAATCGGTTGCCGCCAAGTTCGGAATGTTCAACTCGAAATAACTCAGGAGAAAACCAGTGGCTGTTGATCTGTTCCTCAAGATCCCCGAAATCCCCGGCGAGTCGCAGAAGGACAAGCATGCCAACGAGATCGACATTCAGTCCTTCTCGTTCGGTGCTTCGAACACCAGCAACTTCGCCCAGGGCGGCGCTGGCGGCGGCGCGGGCAAGGCCAACTTTCAGGACGTCAGCCTGGTCAAGTGGGTCGACAAGACCAGCCCCAAGCTGTTCCAGGCTTGCGCGGCTGGCACGCACTTCAAGTCGATGACGTTCACCTCGCAGAAGGCCGGTGACAAGCCGCTGGTCTATTACACGCTCGAATTGGGCGATGTGATGGTGTCGAGCATCTCGAACTCGGGTGCGGGCGAAGGCGATGCGCTGCATGAGTCGCTGACGCTGAACTATGCGACGATCAAGTTCGTCTACACCGAGCAGAAGTCCGACAACACTGCCGGTCCGAAGACGGAAGCGGCGTTCGACGTCCGCACCAACAAGAAGATCTGATCTGCTGCGTGGCGCTGGTGGGATCACATCATGGCACATGATGCCCACCAGTTGCTGCGTGACGGCGACCTCGACGGCGCGCGATCCGCGCTCGTCGAGGTCGTTCGTTCCGCGCCGTCCGATCAGGCGGCGCGCATGTTCCTGTTCCAGTTGCTCGCTGTGGCTGGCGAATGGGACAAGGCGAAAAAACAACTCGCCCTGCTGGCGCAGCTATCGCCCGAAGCGCAGATGCTGAGCGTCGCTTATGGTCAGGCGATCGATGCCGAACTGGAGCGCGCCTCCATTTTTGCGGGCAAGGCACCCATGCCGGTTCTGGTCGCCTCGCCCTGGCTGGAGAAACTGGCCGAGGCCGTTGGCCATTTCGCCGCCGGCCGGACACCCGAAGGTGAAGCCGCGCGCGAAGACGCGTTCGAACGCGCACCCGACACGCCGGGCACGCTGGATGGCGAGAGTTTCGACTGGATCGCCGATGCCGATGGGCGTTTCGGCCCGTCGTTCGAAGCGATCGTGAACGGCCGCTATGGGCTGATCGGCTTCGACGCGGTGGAGAAGATCGTGAGCAAGGGGCCGCAGGACCTGCGCGACTTGATCTGGTACCCCGTCGAGATCGCGATGCGCAGCGGCCAGTCGGTCGCCGCCATGCTGCCGGCGCGCTATCCCGGCAGCGAAGCGTCGGCGAGCGTCGATGAGCGGCTCGCGCGCGCTACCGGCTGGACCGACGCCGCCGAAGGGCAGCGTGGATCGGGCCAGCACCTTTGGGCGACATCGTCGGGGGATGATCACGCGCTCCTGTCGGTCCGCTCGCTCACCTTCGACTGAGCCGGCGCGAATGGCCGTCAAGCAGCGCCTGACCCCGACCCTGTTCGACAAGCTGGTGGCCGATGTCGAAATGTCGGGCATGCGCGAGGATGACACCAAGACGCCAACCATCGCGCGCGAGAACTTTCGCTATTATACGGTGCCACGGCTGGAGCGGTTCAACGAGGCGGCGCTGCGCGCAACTGTTCGGCGTGAATTGGCTTGGCTGCTCAACACCACCAATTACGGCGCGCTGAACGAGCTTGCACCCTATCCGCGCGTCCAGACATCGGTTCTCAATTACGGCGTGCCCGATTTGGCGGGCAAGGTCGCCGGACGGCGGATGCTGATGCAGCGCGCGCGCGAAATCAGGAATGCCATCCGCACCTTCGAGCCGCGGCTGGAGCCCGAACGTCTGATCGTCGAGCCGATGGAGCATGCCGAACGGCCCAATGCGGTGACCTTCGTCATTCAGGGCGACATCACTGCCGCCGCGCACGCCATGCCGGTCAAGTTCCACACCCATGTCGACGCCGAGTCCGCCTCGGTCGACGTTCAGGAATAGCGCGCCCGTGGACCCGCGGCTGTTGCGTTTCTACAATGACGAGCTGGGCTATCTGCGCGAAGCGGCGCGGGAATTCGGCGAGGAGCATGAAACGGTCGCCGAGCGGCTGGGGCTGAAGACGCCGACCGACCCGGATCCTTATGTCGAACGGCTGCTGGAGGGTGTCGCGTTCCTGGGCGCGCGCGTCCAGCTCAAGCTCCACGATCAATATCCCGAATTCACCCAGCATCTGCTGCACGCCATCCAGCCGCACTATCTAGCGCCGATGCCGTCGATCTGCATCGCCGGCTTCGAACCCAAGGAGGGCGAGCAGACGCTGATCAAGGGACACAAAGTCCCCCGCGGGACCGAGCTGATCGCAACGGCCCACGACCAGGGGAACGTGCCGGTCCCCTTCCGCACCGCGCACGACGTGACGCTATGGCCGCTTCGGGTCACGCAGGTCGAATATATGGCGAGCCGTGCGTCGGTCGCGTCCTACGCCGCCGCCGCGGATGTCCGGGCCGAGGCCGGGCTGCGGCTGCGGTTCGAGGCGATGGAGGGTGCCGATCTTGCGCAGATCGATCCCAAGCACCTGCCGATCTATTTGGCCGGATCGGAATCGGTGCCGGG
>DASVUT010000410.1:0-14490 GCA_036386955.1 Sphingomonas sp.
AGCGCCATCTCGACCATGCCCACCGCGCCCTCGACCAGAGTCTGACGCGCGGCGACCACCGCTTGCGCCTGCTGCCGCCGTAGCATCGTGCCGGCGATCTCCTGCGCATAGGCTAGATGCGTGAAGCCGCATTCGTCGACCGTTATCCCCGCGACATGCAGCCGCGCGATCAGTTCGGCGCGCAGTTCGCCGCCGATCTGTTCGTGGTTGCCGCGCAACGTGACCTCCTGATGCTCGAAATCGTCGTAGGGATAGCGCGCGCCAATTGTACGCACCGCCGCCTCAATCTGGACGTTTACAAATGCCTTGTAATCGTCGACGTCGAACAGCGCCTGCGCGGTGTCGGTAACGCGCCACACAACCTGGGCCGCGATCTCGATGGGATTGCCACGCAAGTCGTTGACCTTGATTTTGTCGGAAATGATGTTGTTGGCGCGCACCGCGATCTTGGTCCGTATCAGCCACGGCAACACCCAGCGTAGGCCGCTGGTCCGGTCGGTACCCTTGTAGCTGCCGAACAGCGTGATTGCCGCGGCCTGGTTCGGCTGGAGCATGTAGAAGCCGCAGGCGACGAACACTGCGACGACCGCCGACAACGCTGCGACGATCGCAAACGCTGGATGGACCGCGTCCTTGGCCACCGTGATGACTACGCCGGCCGCGGCGACCACCGCCGCCAGTAGGACCACCAGCATCACGTATCCGCTCGCGGTCGCCGCCCGCACCTCCGCGCTATGCGTCAGCGCGTGCGGCCCCTTTGTCGACTCGATCATCCCTGCCTCCCTTAATATGATATCATATTTATATCGTAATATTGGAGAGTCAATTGCGCTTCGGTTCTACAGGGAAGAACCGCCGTGTCGCCTGCCTGGCGAGAGAAGGATCGTGGCAAGCGATCGCAGGTCGGAGGCGTGAGCCGACGCTCCCGCCGCGCAACTCGTTATCATGTTCGACGACGCTCGGTGAGAGCGACAGCCCTGGCCTAATCCGTGTGTGCGAGATGTGATTGTTCGGCACCCGGAGGTGTTAGCGATCAATCACGTTCGCACGATCCACACCGCGCCGGATGCGGTATTGGTCGCGATCAGCGCGGATTTCGACGGCGGCCTGCTGATGGGAACCGCAGAAGCCTTGATCGAACAGGAGCTCAAGCACACGCTGCCGCAACTGACCTCGATCTACATCCGACCCGAAATAGCGGCCGATGCAGTTATTCCACCCCCGGGCAAGAGCCGCGAGCCTCATGACTGCCGGGCAAGCTGCCTCGGCTGGGCAGGTCCGGAAGCCGCATGGCTGATCCTCCAAACGGTGCTCCCGACGTCGTCGGCCACGAGCAGCGCGCCGGTTCGATCGAGCGCCACGCCGACGGGACGGCCGCGAACCTTCCCGCCTTTCAGGAAACCGGTGACGAAGTCCTGCGGATTACCGGTGGGTCGGCCGCTGCGAAAGCCAATGAAGACGACTTTGTAGCCATGGGGCTCGGTCCGGTTCCAGCTTCCATGCTCGCCCACGAACGCGCCACCGCGGAAGGCTTCCGGGAAGCTTGCTCCGGTGTAGAATACGAGGCCGAGCGGTGCGACGTGCGAACCCAGAGAATAGTCGGGCCGGATTGCCCGCGCGACCAGATCCGGGCGCTGCGGCCGCACCCGCGGGTCAAAATGCTGTCCGTAATAGCTGTAAGGCCAGCCATAGAAGGCACCCGGGCGGACGGAAGTCATGTAATCCGGGACCAGATTGGGACCGAGCTCATCCCGCTCGTTGACGACAGACCATAACGTGTTGGACCCAGGGTAGAAGGTCAATCCATTGGGGTTTCTCAGACCGCTCGCGAACACCTTGCTCAGCCCGGTTTGCGGGTCGACCTCCAGGATCGCCGCGAGGCAGTCGTCGAGCGGTAGCAGCGTGTGCCGCCGGAACGCCACAACCATTGCCTCTTCCGCTTTGGTCAAGGTCGTTGATTGAGGGACCTTCGGCCCGGTCTTCAGATCCTCGACCGTCGCCCTCTTCCGCCACTTCGCGACCGTCTTCGGGTTGATCCCCAGCTCACGGCTCAGCGTCGCGAGCGAAGCTTGCGATCGCTGTATTGCTGCTCGGACGGCGTGCGTGGTCGTGGCGCACCCATGACGAACTTGTCCCATATGGCCTCCTTCCATTCCAACGAAAGGATCGCACCATCAAACCGTGGGATCAGCCAACTGACAGGGAAGTGGCATGCTGGGCTCGCATGCTGCGAGCCCAGACCATCGCGCCCGACAGCTACGACAGCCGCGATTGCCGTGCCCTATCATTCACGACAGCCCTGACAGGTCTGCGGCGGCCGAGCCAGCGTTGCCGGGCGGGATCACCGGATTAGTTATGTCCGTGGGAAGGGCGGGGATGAACTTGTTGGGCGACAATAATGACCGCCATGCAGCGTTCGCGTGAATTAATGCAGACGGTTTGATCCACCGCAACAACCAAGGCGCAACCAGATGTTGGGCGGACTGTGGGGCAAGTCCACCGCCAGGCTATTTGGCAACTATATCAGCAACTTGCTTCAGGCGTTGGCGGAGCGGGAGGGATTCGAACCCTCGATACGCTTTTGACGTATACTCACTTTCCAGGCGAGCGCCTTCGACCACTCGGCCACCGCTCCGCATACCTGGGATGCGCGTCGCCTAGCTTGTGAAGGGCGCGGCGGCAAGCGGTTGCTTGGGGGCGCGGGGTGGGGCAGTCTCCTGGCCCATGATCATAGCCCTGCTTCTTGCGCTCGTTCAGGCGGCACCCGCCGCCACCTCGCTCACCGACCCGCTGCCGGCGGACTGGCGCGCGATCCCCGACGACGAGTTGATGATCGTCACCCTGGGCGATGGCCGGCGGATCGTGATCCGGCTCGCGCCGACCCATGCGCCCGCGCATGTCGCCAATGTGCGGACCTTGGCGCGGACCAAATGGTGGGACGGGGCGTCGGTGTACCGGGTGCAGGAGAATTGGGTCGCGCAATGGGGGGATGCGACCGAGAAGAAGCCCCTGCCCGCCGGCGTCACCGACCAGCCCGCGGCCGAGTTCGAGATCGCGCGCTTCGCGCCGGTCGTGACCATGGCCAAGGCCGACAGCTATTCGAGCAGCAGCGGGATCACCGCCGATGGATGGCCGGTGGCGACCAACGGGCAGCAGGCGTGGCTGACGCATTGTTACGGCATGGTCGGGGTCGCGCGGGACGCGTTGCCCTCGACGGGTTCGGGGGCGGAGTTGTTCACCCCGATCGGGCAATCGGCGCGCCGGCTGGACCGCAATTACACGGTGGTCGGGCGGATCATCGAAGGGATGCAGTATCTGTCCGGCCTGCCGCGCAGCGAGGCCGCGATGGGGGTGTATGCGACGCCGGGCGAGCGGACCGCGATCGCGAGCGTCCGGCTGGCGAGCGACCTGCCGGCGGCCGAGCGGCCGCGGTACGAGTACCGCGCGGCCGACAACCCGCGGTTCGAGGCGATGGTGCGCGGGCGCGAAACACCCAAGCCGCCGACGGTGCCGGTGGGCGGCGCGGCGGTGTGCGACGTGCCGCTGGCGGTGCGCAAGTCACCGTGAGCCGCCCGATGTTGGCGAAGGTGCCACGGGGTACGATGGTGTCACCGGGGCGACTCGGGCGGGGGCGGCGCGCTTAGTCTGCGATGGGTGTGTAGGACAGAGCCTTCCGCCAGAGATCGCCCATGACCGCGTCGAGGTGCGGCGGGTTCACCGGGTCAAGGCCCGAGCCTGGATAAAAAGTCATTTCTCCGAACTTCGGCACGCCTGAAACTTCGTAGAAATCCACCCGCACGAAGGCGAAGCCGCGCGACAATTCTTGCGCGGCGGCGATCATCGCAGGCAGCGAGGCCGGCCGCGGCGGTGTTTCCCCGCCTGGGATCATCGGTCGCCAGTCGAGATCGAGGACCAACCAGCGGTGCGCGCGTTCGCGGGCAAGATGGACCTGGACGTAGGCGACCTCTCCGCCGAACACGAAGAGCTTGTAGTCGACGGGGAGCCTATCGCCCGTCCCGACGAACGGCTCGACGAGCAACCCGCGCGGGATGACGGCATAGAGCCATTCGTCGAGCCAATAGCCGTAGCGGCGCTCCACCCAGCGCGCCGCGCGCGTGCGAAGAGCGGGCCAATCGACGTCGGGGGTGCGAACGAAGGCGACTTGCTTGCAGCCATGGCGCGACTTGACGACGAACGGCCTGGGCCAGGGCGGGACCGCAGGCAGGGTCTCGCCATGCCAGAGGGTCGGGATGACCCAATCGGTGCCGAGCCTGTCGGCGACGATCGACTTCACGCCCAGTTTGTCGGCGTAGAGCGGCAGCCGCTGGTCGCGGTCGTGGAGCTTTCGGTGTTGGACGCGTTCGGTGAACAGGCGGGGGGCGGCGAGGTCGAGCCGGCGGCGGTGACGCCACATGTAGGTCAGGTGGAGGCGGAGGCGGGGGAGGACCTCGCGTTCGGTTCCCCATCGGTAATGCAGAAGAGCGCGTTGCAGGCGTCCGGGGTGCATCATGTGCTTCGACTTCGCTCAGCACGAACGGAGCATGACCGGGGGGACGACCCCAGCTTTCCGCTTCCCGTGAGCGTGTCGACGGGCCGCTCTTTGCGGGCGCAAGAAGAACGGCGCTTCGCCAAGCTCGGCCGCGAACGCGATTTCTGCTACCGTCCGACCCAGTCCGTCACTTCGACCGCAACCTGGTTGGCGGCCTGGTTGAGTGCGGGGCCCGCGGTGGCGGCGTCGATGGTGGCGACGGGGACGCGGGCTTCGAAGCGGCGCTTTTCGACGGTCGTCGCGCCGGTGCGCACCAGGCTGGCGTCATAGGTCACGATCGCGACACGCTGCGTCGCGTCGAGGCCGAAGTTGCGCAGTTCCCCGCCCAGCCGCGCGCCCGGATCGCTGATCGATTGCGCGGGTGACAGGACGACGAGGCCGGACCGCGCAGTCAGTGTGTCAGCGACGAGCCGCGCGAACAGGCGCGCGGGCGGTTCTGCCCATACCGCTTCCTTGACATAGGCGAGCGTGGTCGGCGTCGCCTGCACCGGCACGCGCGTGGCGGCGAGCGCTTGCGGCGTCGTTGGCACGGCCACGGTGATCGAGCGCGCGGCGGCCGAGCTTTGCGGCTGGCCGATCGGCACCGCCGTGTCGGGCGTCAGCGTCAGCAGCGAGGGCGGCGGTTCCGCCCCGAAGCTGATGCAGCCCGCCAGCGTCAGCGCGCCCAGAGCGGCGATGATCCCACGCGTCTTCATATCACTTGCCCTCGTAATCGGGGAGTTTCTGCGAGCCGATCAGCGATGTCGCCCCACCCTGTTCGACGCGTTCGGCGACCGAGGAAAGCGCGGTGGTCATCACGCGCAGATCGCGGACGAGCTGACCGACCTCGGGGATCGTTTGCTTGGAGAAGGCCTGCAGGCCAGGCCGCGCGTCGCCGATCGCGGCGTTGAGCGCGTCGGCGCTCTGTTGCGCCGATCCGATCGCGCGATTGAGGTTCTGCATCGCGGGGCGTACGTCGTCCGCGAGCACGCCATTGGTGGTCTGCGCCAACTGGCCGATCGACTGGGCGGCATTGCCCGCCTGTTCGATCGCGATCCGGGTCTGCGCCAGCGTCGCGGCGATTTCCGGCCCGCGATCGGCGAGCGCATCGGACAGGCGGTTGGTGTTTTCCAGAATGCCCGCGATCGAGGCCTGGTTGCGGTCGGTCAGCAGCCCGGTCAGCCGTTCGGTCAGCGTCGACAGCCGTTCGAGGAGCTGCGGCGCGGAGTTCAGGATCGCGCCGAACCCGCCCTGCTTGGTCGGGATCACGGGCACGCCATACGGGCATTCGCGCGCGGCGTTCTCTTCCGGGCACAGGATTTCCGAAGCCCCTTTGCGCGCGCCGTCGAGCGACACCGTGCTGGTGCCGGTGAAGCTGCCCTGCACGGTCGCGGTGGTGCCGCGTAAAACCGGCGTCTCGTCCTTGACCGAGATACGGACGCGAACGAATTGCGGGTCCTGCGGCCAGAGCGCGATCTCCTTCACCTGGCCCGACGGAACGCCGGAAAAGGTCACCTGGCTGCCGGTGGCGAGCCCGTCGACGGCCTGTTTGAAGAAGATGTCGTACTGCTTCTCGTTCGCGGTGCCGAGCCGCGCGATCCAGATCGTGAACAGCGCCAGCATCGCCAGCAGGATCAGCACCACCGCGCCGACAAGGACATGGTTCGATCGCGTTTCCATCAGCGTGTTCCCGTGGCCGCAGCGGAGCCGGTGGCGCCGTGGGTGTTGTTGTCGGCGAGCCCGCGCGCGGCGTTGCCGCCGATCCCGCCCGGGCTCGGCTGGCCATCGACAAAGGCGTCGACCTCCGTCGGATGCGCGTGGGCGTCCGAAGTGGCCGACGCCTTCGAAGCGACGGCGGCACGACCGCGCGGACCGTTGAAATATTCCTGGATCCAGGGATGATCGAGCGCCAGCAGCTCGTCGATCGTGCCGACGGCGATGACCTTCTTTTCGGCCAGCACCGCCACCCGGTCGCAAATGGCATAAAGCGTGTCGAGATCATGGGTGATCAGGAACACGGTCAGCCCCAGCGTCTTCTGAAGCGACTGCGTGAGATCGTCGAACGCGGCGGCACCGATCGGGTCGAGCCCGGCGGTGGGTTCGTCGAGGAACAGCAGTTCGGGATCGAGCGCCAGCGCGCGGGCGAGCCCGGCGCGCTTTTTCATGCCGCCGGACAGTTCGGCCGGATATTTGGGGCCCGCATCGGCGGGCAGGCCGGTCATCACGACCTTGTAGGCGGCGATCTCGTCCAGGAACGCCTGCGGAAGCTCGCGGTAGAATTCGCGCAAGGGGACTTCGACATTCTCGGCCACGGTCAGCGTCGAGAACAGCGCCCCGCCCTGGAACAACACGCCCCAACGCTTGCGGATCTCGACCGTGTCGGTCTCCTCGCGACCGATGGTTGGTTCGCCAAAGACGTGGACCTCCCCCGCGACCGGAGTCTGGAGCCCGATGATCGAGCGCATCAGCACCGATTTGCCGGTGCCCGAACCGCCGACGACGCCCATGATCTCCCCGCGCCGGACATCAAGGTCGAGCCCTTCATGGACGACCTGATCGCCGAACGCGTTCTTGAGCCCGCGAACGCGGATGATCGGCTCGCCGCGTGCCACGCGTTCCATCAGACCCAACCCACCCAGGTGAAGAACACCGCGAAGAAGGCGTCGAGCACGATGACGAGGAAGATCGCCTGCACGACCGCGGCGGTGGTCTTCAAGCCCACCTGTTCGGCGTTGGCCTCGACCTGCATGCCTTGGAAACAGCCCGCGATGGCGATGATCGCGCCGAACACGGGAGCCTTGATCAGGCCGACATACAGGTCGGTGATCGGCACGACCTCCCGAATGCGCGCGATGAAGGTGACGGGCGGGATGCCCAGCGTCAGCCAGGTGAGCAGACCGCCGCCGATCAGCGCGATCATCGACGAATAGAAGCCGAGCAGCGGCATCAGCAGGATGGCCGCGATCGTGCGCGGCACGACCAGCGCCTCCATCGGCGACACGCCGATGGTGCGCATCGCATCGATCTCCTCGGTCAGCTTCTGCGTGCCGAGTTGCGCGGCGAAGGCCGATCCGGATCGTCCCGCGACCATGATGGCGGTCATCAGCACGCCCATTTCGCGCAAGGTCAGCCGCCCGATCAGGTTGATCGTGAACACTTCGGCCCCGAACTGGCGCAACTGCACCGCGCCCTGTTGCGCGATGACGAGGCCGATCAGGAAGCTCATCAACCCGATGATGCCGAGCGAGGCGACGCCCACGACCTCGAACTGCTGCACGACCGCGTTGAAGCGGAAGCGGCGCGGATGGCGGATGACGTTGGCGAACGCGATCGCGGTCGCGCCCATGAAGCCGAGCAGGCCGAGCGTCGTGCGCCCGGCGCTGGCGGTCGCGGCACCGACTTCGCCGAGCACGCGGTTGAACGCCCGGACCTTGACCGGGCGCACCGCGACGGGTTCGCTCGACTTGACCACCTGGTCGTAGAGGTGCTGTTCGTCGGTCCCCAGCCCTTCGACCGGAGCCCCATGCTGCCGCGCGAAGCGGTGGACGACTAGCGCGCCAATCGTGTCCATGCGCCCGACCTGCGACAGATCGAGCCGCGCGACCTTGCCCGCGCCAGTCTCCGCGCCGACCGCGTCGAGCCGGTCGAGCAGCGTGCCGAGCTTGGCCAACAGCAGGTCGCCGGTGAAGCGAAGCGTGCCGTCGCGATCGCGTTCGAAGTCGGCCATGCCACTCATCGGCGTGGACCTTTGCGCGAAACGGCGCACGGCGGCAAGGTGAATGGTTGTTTACATCGTGCGAACGGATGGTTTCGGGGGCGCGGATGTCAGCCTCCTCCCCCGTATGCGGCGGAGAATTACTCGGCACTTGCTCCTCCCCTGCGCCAGCGGGGGAGGTGGCGCGGAGCGCCGGAGGGGGCGGGCGGGTGCCGGCCGTTGTACGCGCAGGCCCCCTCCGTCTCGCTGCGCTCGCCACCTCCCCCGTAAACGGGGGAGGAGAACGGGGACTGGAGCTAGAGCGCCACATCCACCGCGTGGATGACCAGCCCGACCAGCCCGCCGACCAGCGTCCCGTTGACGCGGATATACTGCAGGTCGCGGCCGACGGCGTTTTCCAGGCGGTTGGTGATGGTGCGCGCGTCCCAGCCGTGGACGGTTTCGGACACCAGCCGCACGATGCCGTCGCCGTAATCGGCGGCGATGCCCACCACCGCGCGGCGGACGAAGCGGTTGATCGTCAGCGCCAAGCGACGGTCGTGACGTAGCGTTTCGCCGATCTGGCGCAGCACCTGCCCCAATTGCCCGCGCATCGCGCGCTCGGGATCGCGCGCGATGGCGAGCAGGCCGCCGCGCGCGGCCTCCCACATGCCGTCGAGCCAACGCTGCATCGCGGGGTTGGCGATGAGGCCGTCCTTATACCCTTCGATCCGGGCGCGGGTGACGGGATCGTGCTGGAGGTCCCAGGCGAGGCGGTCGAGCGCTTCTTCGGCGCGCAGGCGCACGGGGTGTTCGGGATCGTCGGCCATAGACTGGAGCAGCCCGTCGAGCCCGTCGATCAGCTTGTTGGCGACGGTTTCATCCAAGCCCGTCCAGCGCAGGATCGACCCTGCCCGCTCGTGAACCATCGCGCGGATCAGATGTTCGTTGGCCGAAAGCGCCCCCGCGGCCCAGCGGATGACGTTGTCGAGCAGCGGCTTGTGCCGGCCTTCGCGCATCGTCGCGCCGAGCAACTGGCCGGCGATCGGCGCGACCTCGGTCTCGCTCAGGCGGCGGCCGATCGCGTGCTTGACCATCGTGCCCAGCCGTTGCGGATCGAGCCCTTCGAGGACCTGCGCGACGAGCTTGGACGCGCCCTGGCGGAAGCGGCCGCCGGCGGCTTCGGGCGGATCGGTCAGCCAGCGGGCGATGGCGCCGGCGACGTCGAGCCGCCGCATCCGCCTGGCGACCACCGACGGGATGAGGAAATTGTCGCGCAGGAAGGAGGCGAGCTGGTCGCCGATCCGGTCCTTGTTCTTGGGCACGATCGCGGTGTGCGGGATGGGGAGCCCGAGCGGGTGGCGGAACAGCGCGGTGACCGCGAACCAGTCCGCCAGCCCGCCGACCATCGCCGCCTCGGCGAAGGCGCGGACGAACCCCCAGCCGCCATGCGCCTCCCCTTGCGCGCGCGCGACCAGGAACAGGACGCCCATGGCGACGAGCAGCGCGGTGGCGACGATGCGCATCCGCACCAGCCCCGCAGGCGGGGGTTCGAACGCGCGGGCGGCAAGCTTCATGGGCGAACCAATCCGCGAGCGCGCGGATGGTTCACCCCTGGCGCGGTCACTCGGCCGGGTGCTGGAGAGGAAGTGCGGGCTTTGGCCCTTCGATCCCGCCGATCACGATGCTGCCATCATCGCCGGGGCGATAGGACAGAAGCCGCCGGCCCAGCCGCGGGCCGACCCAACGCTCGACCCCGACCGCCAGGCTGAAGGTCGCCGGCACGATCAGGAGCGTCAGGATCGTCGACAGCGTCAGCCCGCCGATCACGGTCACCGCCATCGGCATGCGCGACGACGCATCGCCCGACAGCGACAGCGCGGTCGGCACCATGCCGGCGACCATCGCGACCGTGGTCATGACGATCGGCTGCGCGCGCTTGTGCCCGGCATCGATGATCGCGGTGTGGAGATCGACGCCCTTGGCCATCTCCTCCAGCGCGAAATCGATCAGCAGGATCGAGTTCTTGGCGACGATGCCGAGCAGCATCAGCAGCCCGATGAACACCGGCATGGAGATCGGCTGACCCACCATCCATAGCGCGACCAGCCCGCCCAAGGGGGCCAGCAGCAGCGATCCCAGGTTCACGAACGGCGGCATTATCCGCTTGTAGAGCAGGATCAGCACGGCGAGCACGAGCAGGATGCCCGCGATGACCGCGACGATGAAGTTGTTGATCATCTCCGCCTGCCACTTGGCCTGGCCCAGCACGAGCCGGTTCACGCCGATCGGCAGGTTCTTCATCGTCGGCAGTGCGTCGATTTGCTGTTGCGCGACACCCGAGACGATCCCGGGCGCGAGATCGGCACCGATCGAGATCTGGCGCTGTTGATTGACGCGGTCGATCTTGGTCGCGCCCGATCCCAGACCGATATCGGCCACGACGCTCAAGGGGACCGATCCTCCATTCTGCGTCGACACGGGCAGGTTCTGGATCGTCGACAGGCTGGCGCGGGCGCTCTGGTCGAGTGCGACGCGGATCGGCACCTGACGGTCACTGAGCGAGAACCGGGCCGAGTTCTGATCGATGTCGCCCAGCGTCGCGATCCGGATCGCGCTCGACAGCGCGGCGGTGGTGACGCCCAGATTGGCGGCGAGGTCGAGCCGCGGGCGGATCACGATCTCGGGCCGTTGCAGATTGCCGGCGATGCGCGGCGCGGCGAGCGTCGGCAGCGTCGCCATTTCGGCAACGATCTTCTCGGCGGTCTGCTGGAGCAAGGCGGGGTCGTCGCCGCCCAGCGTCACGGTCATGTCGCGGTTGGACCCGCCCCAGCCGAACTGCGACCGGAACGACACGCGCGCGTCGGCGATCGAGGTGAGCTGCGGCGCGAGGGCGCGTTCGAAATCGATGCTGGTCTGCTTGCGATCCTCACGCAGCGTCGCGGTGACGCGGCCATTGCCGACGCCCGCACGGGCATAGACCGACTCGACGTCGGGCTGGCCCTGCAGGATATCGGACACGCGGTCGACCACCGCGCGCGTCTGCGCCAGCGTGGTGCCGGGCACCATTTCGATGCTGGCGGTGCTGGTGTCGCTGTCACGCGGAGGCTGGAACGCCTTGGGGATGATCATGAACATGAAGATGGTCAGGCCGAACGCGGCCGCGCCCGCGACCATCATCGTCCAGCGTCGCCGCAGCGTCCATCGCAATGTCGCGAGATACCAGTCCATCAGCCGGCTTTCGCCATGGCTGGCGGTGCCGTGGGCCTTGAGGAAATAGGCGGCGATCATCGGCGTGATCAGCCGCGCGACGGCCAGGCTCATCAGCACCGAAGCCACGACGGTGAGGCCGAAATTCTTGAAGAACTGCCCCGAGATGCCCGGCATGAGGCCCACGGGTAGAAACACCGCGACGATCGCCATGGTGGTCGCGAGCACGGCCAGCCCAATCTCGTCGGCGGCGTCGATCGATGCCTGATAGGCGGATTTGCCCATCCGCATATGTCGAACGATGTTCTCGATCTCCACGATCGCGTCGTCGACCAGCACACCCGCCACCAGCGACAGCGCGAGCAGCGTCATCTGGTTTAGCGTGAAGCCCAGCAGGTCCATGAACCAGAAGGCGGGGATCGCCGACAAGGGGATGGCGAGCGCGGAGATCAGCGTCGCGCGCCAATCGCGCAGGAACAGGAACACGACGATGATCGCGAGCACCGCGCCCTCGACCATCGCCTCGATCGCGCTTTCATACTGGATCTTGGTGTATTTGACGCTGGTCTGGCGCAGCACGAACTTGACCTGCGGGTTGCGCTTTTCGAGCGCCTCCAGCTTGGCGACCGCACCGTCATAGACGCTGACGTCCGATTCGCCCTTGGCGCGCTTGAAGTCGAACGAGATCACCTGACGCCCGTCGACCGCCGCGGCGGACCGTTGTTCGGCGTACAGGTCGCGGACCTGCGCGATGTCGGCGAGCCGCACGGTGCGGCCGCCGCCGACCGCGATCAGCGTCTGGCTCAACCGATAGGCGGTGTCGGCATTGCCCAGCACCCGGACCGATTGTTCTGACCCGGCGATCTCGGCGCGGCCACCGGCGGCGTTGACGTTGACCTGGCGAAGCTGCTGGTTGACCTGAGTCGCGGTCAGCCCCTGGCTTTGCAGCTTCAATGGATCGAGGATGACGCGGATTTCGCGGCTGACGCCGCCCTGACGCTCGACCGAGGCGAGCCCGGGCACCGCCAGCAATTCCTTGGTCACGTTGTTGTCGATGTACCAGCTGAGCTGTTCCACCGTCATGTCGGTGGCGATCGCCGAATAGCTGGCCAGTTCCTGGTCGGACGTGTTGGCGCGAAACACCTGCGGCTCGAGAATGCCGTCGGGCAGGTCGCCGCGGATCTGCGTGATCGCGTCGCGCACGTCGTTCACGGCACGGTCGATGGGCGTGCCGATGTCGAGCTGGATAACCGTTTGCGAGCTGCCTTCGGTCACGGTCGAACTCAGCTCGTCAACACCCTGGAGCGAGCGGACGGCGGCTTCGACGCGTTGCGTGACTTGGTTCTCGAGTTCGGACGGGGCCGCGCCCGGTTGATTGATGACAACGATCGCGATGGGGAAATCGATGTCGGGATCGTCGTTCACGTCCATGCGCATGAAGCTGACGATTCCGGCGATCGTCAGCGCCAGGAACAGCACGAGCGGGGCGACCGGATTACGGATCGCCCAGGCGGACATGTTGCGGAAGCCCATGGTCAGGCGGCCTTTCTGATGACGGGCTTGATCTTCTGCCCCGGCGCGAGGAACCCGCCGGCCGATAGCACGACGCGTTCGGTACCCTGAAGGCCGTCGGCGATGACGATGCCGGCGTCGGACACCTGGCCGACGCGGACGCTGCGGCGTTCGACCTTGTCGCCCGCCCCCACGACATAGACGAAGCTACCCTTGTCGTCGCTCTGCAGCACCGAATCGGGCAGTTGCGGCGCGACAGTCGCGCCGCCGACGATGTTCGCCGACGCAAAGCCGCCCGGGCGAAGCGCGGCGTCATAGGTGAGCGCGATACGCGCCACGCCCTGGCGAGTGGTGGGATCGATGACGGGCGATACCTGCCACACCTGTCCCGCGAACTGCCTGGTCGATCCGACCGGCGTCACCGTGGCGCGCGCGCCCGGCCGCAGCCCGGCGAGATCGGCCTCGGCCAGCGCGGCGCGCATTTCGAGCAGACCGCCTTGCGCGATGCGGAACAGCACGCCCGATCCGCCGCTAACGATCTGGCCCGGCTCAACGGTGCGGGTCAGGACCAGCCCGGATGCGGGCGCACGGATATCGAGGCGGCCGGTGCGGGCACGCTGTTCGGCGAGCGCGGCCTGCGCGACACGGACGCGGGCGGCGGCGGCATCGCGGGTCGCGGCGCGGCGTTGCAGATCGGCCTTGGAGATGAAGCCGCGGTCAACCAACTGCTGCGCCCGGTCCAGTTCGGCCTGGGCCAGAACCTGATCCGATCGCGCGACCTGGACCTGCGCGGCGAGCGACGCGCCGGTTTGCGTCTGCACCTGACGATCGACGGTGGCGAGCACCTGCCCCGCCGAGACCCAGCTGCCGGGTTCGACCAGCACGCGGGTGACCATCCCGCCCTCACCCGCAACGCCGACGGGCATTTCGCGGCGCGCCGCCAGCGTGCCGGTGGCGGCGATCGTGCGATCCACCGTCTGGCGGCCGGGCACGACGACGGTGACGTTGGGAATCTGTTCGGGGCGTGGCGGCGGCGGACCTGACGCCTTGCTGGGCGACAGGAGATACCAGGCCGCCGCCGCTGCGACGAGCAGCGCGAGCAGGATCACGATGATGCGGTTGCGACCGCTCGTGCCAGGTCCTTCGATCTTCATCTGGTAATCGCTCAACGCCCGCATCCCCAACACGGCCGCCGATCACGACCTACGCCAACTGTATTATCGAAATAAGGCACCGCGCTCAAGCCCCCAAGTCGCGATGCTCGCCCCATGCCCGCAAATGTCGCGCCGCGCAAGAATTCCAGGTCGTTCAGCCGGGGTTGTCCGGCGCGGCGGCAGGAGGCAACGCACGCTGCAACATCAAAGGGGATATTCGTCATGCGCCTGATTACCGGTTCCATCCTGCTCGCACTCTTGCCAACCGGCATCGCCGCCGCGCAGACGCCGACCACCGTCGAACCGATGGTGCCCGCCACCGGCACCGTGCTGGACGTGAGCGCGCAAGGCCGGACGACGCGCGTGCCCGACCTGGCGACGATCCGCGCCGG
>DASVUT010000411.1:0-1652 GCA_036386955.1 Sphingomonas sp.
CGGACATCAACGACATCGACAAGGACGGCAACCGGACGGAAGCGACCTGCGGCAATGCGCAGGCGGTTTCGCAGGGTTGTACCCCTGCCAACGTGTTCGGCGGACCCGGCGCGCTTGCTCCGAACCGCATGTTCCTGGAGGCTCCGGGCCTGCTCAACACCAAGACCACGCAGAAGCTGGCGGGTGCCAACCTCAGCGGCAACCTGTTCGACCTGTGGGGTGCCGGTCCGACCGGTCTCGCGCTTGGTGTCGAGTATCGCAAGGAGTTCTCGGACGCGCAGTTCGATCCGCTCCAGGCGGCCGGCCTCAACGGCGGCAATGCGCTGCCGCGCACGGTCGGTTCGTTCGACGTGGTCGAAGGTTATGCCGAGCTTGCGGTGCCGATCCTCAGGGACGTTCCGTTCTTCCACATGCTGGAAGCGCGCGGCGCGGTCCGTGTCTCGGATTATTCGACCGTCGGCACGACCTACAGCTGGAACTACGGTCTCGAATGGGCTCCGATCCCCGATATCCGCTTCCGGGCGGTGAAGGCGCGCGCGACCCGCGCTCCGAACATCGGCGAACTGTTCGCTCCTCCGGGCCAGACCTTCCCGCCGGGCCTCGTCGATCCCTGCGCCGGCGTCACCGCCACGACGGCGGGCACGCTGGGCACCCAGTGCCGTGCCGACCCGGGCGTTGCGCTCAACATCGCCCAGAATGGCGGCACGTTCACTCTGAACCAGGCCGACCTTCAGGGCATCAGCGGCTTCACTTCGGGCAATCCGGGCCTCGGCGAGGAAAAGGGCGACTCGCTCACCCTCGGCGTGGTCATCAATCCGAAGTCGATCGACTTCCTGCGCAACTTCGCTTTCACGGTCGATTATTTCGACATTGAAATCCAGGACGCGATCGTCGGCACCCCGCGCCAGTTCATCCTGGAGCAGTGCTTCGAGCAGGGGGTGCAGAGCTTCTGTAACCTGATCACCCGCCGTCCGACGCAGGAAGGCGCCAACAGCGCCGGCTCGCTCGATCTCATCAACAGCAGCCCGACCAACTCGGGCGGCCTCAAGACCACCGGCTTCGACGTGACGGCGAGCTATCGCCAGAACCTCGAAAACTGGGGCCTGGTCGGCAACCTGAACGCGCGCGTCGCCTGGACGCACACGATCAAGGCCTATCAGATCCCGGTCCCGGGCGAGCCGAAGGATCGCTTCAACCGCGAGATCGGCGCGTCGCGCAACAAGGTGTTCGGCACCGTGTCCTACGAATATGAGGATTGGGGCATCACGCTGCGCGGCAACTATATCGGACCGGCCTATCTCAACGACCAGTTCACCGGCGTCTACGCTGGCGAAACGGACAGCGATTTCTACAAGATCGGGTCGGAGTTCGTGCTCGACACTCAGATCCGCTTCACGCCGGGCGACAATTACGAGTTCTACATCGGTGCCGACAACCTGTTGGACAACCCGGCTCCGTTCCTGCCCGGCTCGCTGCCTGGCAGCACGACCGGCGCGAACACCGATGCCGGTACCTACGACGCGATCGGACGCCGCTTCTACGCGGGTGCCCGTCTCAAGTTCTAGGACAGCCGAACTCTCTACCTCTCGGGGGCGGTCGCTTCGGCGGCCGCCCCTTTTTTTGTACTGCGAGGGGCGACTAGGCGGCGGGGG
>DASVUT010000412.1:0-8144 GCA_036386955.1 Sphingomonas sp.
TGCCCATTGACGAGGTAGTGATCGCCGCGATCTTCCGCGAACATCTGCAACGATGCCAGGTCACTGCCGGCACCGGGCTCGGAATAGCCCTGGCACCAGCGGACCTCGCCGCGGGCGATCGGGGGGATATGTTCGCGCTTCTGTTCCTCGGAGCCATATTCGAGCAACGTCGGCCCGAACATCATCACGCCCATGCCGCCGATCGGGTTCCAGGCACCGACACGCGCCATTTCCTCACCAAGAACGCGCGCTTCGGCACGGTCCAGCCCGCCGCCGCCATAAGCCGCGGGCCAAGTGGGAACGCCCCAGCCCTTTTCGCCGATCGCCCGGCGCCAACGATCCTCGTCCTCCGATGCATCGGACGGACCGTCGATGGCGGACATCGCGTTGTCCTGGCCGCGCAGGGATGCCGGGAAGTTCGAGGCGAGCCAACCGCGAACCTCGGCGCGGAAGTCATCGGTGTCCAGAGGTGCGGTAGCCATGGTCGTGATCCCGTCGCGCGATCTGAAGATCGGGTATGGGCCGGTGCCACGAAATGCGCAGAGCGTCTAGAGTCCAATTCGACAGCAAGTAACGCTGTTCATTCGAATGATGCGTATGGCGTTCGCAGTTCGGTTGGCTTACCAAGCCTTCATGATCGGCCTTCCTCAGGTTCTTGCGTCGATGGCGCGCCACGGCGACGCCTGGCGCGCGACGATTCCGGACAATTGGATGCAGGGACGCACGAGCTATGGCGGACTGTCCGCAGCCCTGGCGCTGCACGCCGCGCAAACGTCCGACACAGGCCTGCCGCCGCTGCGCTCCGCGCAGATCGCGTTCATCGGCCCGCTGGCAGGCGAGGTGACGGTCCGGCCGACCCGGCTGCGGCGCGGGCGCAACGCGGCGTTCGTCCAGGTTGATGTGGAGGGCGAAGCTGGGCTGGGGCTGCGCGCGACCTTCGTGTTCATGGGCGCGGTCGCCTCGACGATCGACCATGCGACCGATACCGCGCCCGACTTCGCGCGGCCGACGCCCGGGCAGCAAAGCTATTTCGGGCTGCCGCAGGTGCCGTTCACGCAGAACTTCGAATATGTCGACAAGCGCGAAGGGCTCGCACCAGCCGAATGGCTCCGGTGGGAGCGGTTGCGCGACCGGAGTGGGCTCGATCCGATGGTGGAGCTGATCGCGGTGGCCGACTGTTTGCCACCCGCCGCGCTGAAACTCGCAAGCGGTTTCGCGCCGCTCAGCTCCATGACGTGGCTGATCAACCTCCTGGTGCCCGAGCCCGCGACGACGGACGGGTGGTGGATGGTGCAGGCGCGCGCCGATCACGCGCGCGGCGGGTGTTCCAGCCAGACGATGCGCATGTGGAACGCGGACGGCGTCGCGGTGGCCGAACAGATGCAGAGCGTCGCGATCTTCGGCTGACGCCGCGCGCGACAGATTGCGACAATCGGCATGCTGACCTGACAAACGGCCGCGACACGGCGCAGGCACAAGCGTCACCATCGGCGGATGACCCGCCGTCGCGGAGTATCGTCGCATGATGTCTCTTCTGGTGCTGGCCCTCGCAGGTGCCGTCGCTTCACCCGTTACCGCCGCCGCGCAGGACGCACCGCCGCGTCCGCAGATGGCGCGCGCCTTGATGATGGTGGATGCCGATGGCGACGGGATCGTCACCCGCGCCGAACTGATCGCGGGAAGCGACCGCCAGTTCGCGCGGATCGATGCGGACGGCGACGGCACGATCACTCCGGCCGAACAGCAGGCGGAGCGTGATCGCATGACAGCGCGGTGGGCGGCGCGCGGGCGCGACCAGACGACGGTACGCCAATCGCGCGATGCCGACGGGCCGGTCACCCGCGACGTGTTCCGAGCCCGCGCCGAACAGCGATTCGCGCGGATGGATGCCAATGGCGACGGACGGATCGAGGCGAGCGAGATGCGCATGCGCGGCGGCGGTGCGCGGCGATCGAGCGTCACGCTCTCTCCCGTCCCTAGCCCGCCCCCAGCGCCGCGCTGAGGCTTGGGTGCGAGCGCGAGCCCCGCTATGCCCGATTCGATGGGAGATCAGCCGCATCTGCTGCTCGTCGATGACGAGCGTTCGATCCGCGAACCGCTCGCCGTCTATCTGACCAAACAGGGGTTTCGGGTGACGCAAGCGGGCGATGCCGAGGCCGCTCGCATGCGCCTAGCCGCCTATGCGATTGACCTCGTCATCCTCGACGTCATGATGCCGGGCGAAGATGGGCTGAGCCTCTGCCGTCACATCGCGGCGACCAGCGACACGCCCGTGATCCTGTTGACCGCGCGCGCCGAGGAAACGGACCGGATCGTCGGGCTGGAGATGGGTGCCGACGATTATGTCGTGAAGCCGTTCTCTCCGCGCGAACTCGCCACCCGCGCCAAGGTGGTCCTGCGCCGCGCGTCGAGCGGCGGCACGCGCCAGCATGCGCCCGAAAGCGGGTCGTATGGTTTTGCCGGCTGGGTGCTGAAATCGGGCGAGCGCGCGCTGATCGACCGCGAAGGCGTATCGGTGCCGCTATCGACGGGCGAGTACAACCTGCTGCTCGCGCTGGTCACGCGGCCGCGCCAGGTGCTGACGCGCGACCAGTTGCTCGACCTCACACAGGGGCGCGAAGCGGCGGCATTCGACCGCGCGATCGACAATCAGGTCAGCCGCCTGCGCCGCAAGATCGAACCCGATCCCAAGAACCCCGACATCATCAAGACGGTGTGGGGCGGCGGCTATACCTTGGCCGCCGAGGTGACGCGGCTGTGACGCTGGGTCCGCGCAATCTGGTCGGGCAGATGGCGCTGCTGATCGCGGTCGCGCTGTTCGTCGCGCAGGCGATCAACTTCGCGCTGTTGCTGCGCGAGCGGCGGCAATTCGCGCTGCAACAGGTGACGACACAAGCCGCGACGCGAATCGCGGACGCGCTGGAGCGGGTGGCGCAGGGGCGTAGACCCGGGGACGACCGGGGTCGGCTGAGGCTGGTCGCGCGCAATCCCATCGTTCCCGATGCCCGCCCGAACCCGGCCATCGCCGCCGGGGTGCGCGCCGCGCTAGCCGAGTCGGGAATCGCCGTCGGCCGGATTACGGCGGGACTGACCGACATCCGACCGGACAGTCCGCTGCTGCGGCGGGTGCCCGAATGGCGCGCGCGCTACCTGCGCGAGAATGGGGCCGAACTGGTGATCGCGGTTGAGCGGCCGGGGCTTGGCTGGCTGGTGCAGCGCGGACCCTGGGTTCAGCGGGACGCGTGGCTGGTATGGCGACTGGGGTTCCAGACGCTGGTCCTGTTCGGCGTCGTGCTGATCCCGGTGCTATGGGCAACGCGGCGCATCGCGCGGCCTCTGCGCGATCTGACCCATGCCGCCGAGCGGTTCCGCCCTGGATCGACGCCGGTCCCTGTCCCCGAGAGCGGGCCCCGCGACGTCGTGGCGCTGATCGCCGCGTTCAACGCGCTCGCGACGCGGATCGGTACGATGCTGGACGAGAAGGACCATATGCTGGGCGCGATCGGGCACGACCTGCGCACCCCGCTCGCCGCACTGCGCGTCCGGATCGAGTCGGTCGAGGACGACACCGATCGTGCCCGCATGGCCGACACGGTCGACGAGATGAACCGCACGCTCGACGACATCCTGTCATTGGCAAGGCTCGGCCGCCCGAGCGAAGCGGCGACGGAGGTCGATGTGGCGGCACTGGTCGATGCGGTGGTGGAGGACTTTCGCGATCTGGGCGCGCCGGTGACGTTCGAGGACGGGAAGCGGCTGCCGCTGCGCCTGCGCCCCGGGCTGATGCGGCGCGCGGTGAGGAATCTGATCGAGAATGCGGTTAAATACGGTCGGGTCGCGCACGTGTCGGTGGTTGCGAGTCCTCGCGACGTCTCCATCATCGTCGCCGATGACGGGCCGGGAATCCCGGAAGATCGGCTGGCCGAAGTCTTCGACGCGTTCACCCGGCTGGAGACATCGCGCAACCGCGAGACGGGCGGGATCGGTCTAGGGCTTGCCTTGGCGCGCGCGATCGTGCGCGAAGGCGGCGGTGACATCGTGCTGGCCAACCGTCCCGAAGGAGGCCTCACCGCGACGATCACCTTGCCGCGCTAGGATCAGGCGTCGCGCGCGCGCCAGTCGCCGCCGGCATAGAGATAGTCCGGGCTGAACTCCGCCGCATGGCGAAGCGCCGCGCGGTCGAGAATCACCGCCTCGCCCCCGCCAAAGGTCATCAGCCCGCCTTCGCGCAGGCGGCGCAGCACACGGTTCACATGAACCCCGGTCAACCCGCACGCCTCGCCGACATCGGCCTGCGTGATCGGCAGCGCGAACCGATCATCCTGCACCAGCCCGACCAGGCGCAGCCGCTCGTCCAATTCGCAGAACAGATGCGCGACCCGCCCGTCAGCCGGCAGGCGACCCAGCCGGAAAATCCATTCGCGGTGCATCGCGGCTTCCAGCAGCGTCGCGAACCACAGCATCCGCGTCAGCCGCGGAAAGCGTTCGGTGATGCTTTCGAGCTGGCGGTGATCGACCGTGGCGACCGCGACATCGGTCAGCGTGACCAGATCATGGTCGAGCACACGCATGGGAAAGCCATGCAGGTCGATCAGGTCGCCCGGCACATGGATCGCGACAAGCTGCCGCCGGCCGCTGCGATCATCCATGTACCGGCAGGCGAAGCCCGACACGAGCAAAGTCGATTTGGTGACCGGCTCGCCGCGCCGCACCAGGATACTGCGTGCCCGCACCGCGACCGGCGGCGCAACCGCATCCTCCAACGCGGCCAATTCGGCCGGGTCGAGGATTTCACGGCCGCGGCCGCGCAGGAAGCGTTCGGTGATGCTCACGTGGACGACACTATCCCTCTTCATAACCGCTGGCCATGGCGACACGCGATCGACTGCGCCGCTCAAGCCTCAGCTACCGCCGTTCGCAGGGACCCACAAAGGCGCACGATTGGTGAAGTTGATCGTGTATCCGCTGCCATCGGCTTTCCACGTCACCAGCGGGTCGGCGGCGGTGATGCCCGACCGGCAACTGCGCGCGAGCGTCGCGGACCGCTCACGCCGTTCGGCCAGGTCGAGCAACCGGACATAGACCTCACGCCCCTCCTTGCAGCCTCCGTCCGCGCCCGGCTTCGACGGGTAGCTGTCGACCATCGTCACCAGATCCCCCCGCATGTCGACGATCTGCGCTTCGTGCGTCGATAGGGAGGCGACGAGCGTTTGGTCCACCTCCACATCGAACGGCACGCCGCCGCGAAGTGGGAGGAAGAGGTAGCCGGTCTTGGCCGCCTCCACGCCAACCGCGGGGATGGCCACCGCCACCGCCGCCGCGATTGCCGTAAGTTCGGGACGCATCGCTTCCTCCTCCTCCTCCATGATCGGCTCAGGCCGGAATGGTCGGCCCTGGCTGCGGCATGGCCTGGTCCTTGTGCGTGTCCACTCCGATAGGCTCGGCGATCAGCGGCGTCTGGTCATGCGCGGCCGTGGCACCACTGCCCTTGGCCCGAAAGTCGTAGGTGAAGCCCGCACCGCCTACGCCGACCGCGATCGCCTCGACCTCCTCGCCCGCCATCTGCTTCTCCAGCAGCGCGATCGACATTTCGGGCAGCATCGTGTTGGTCAGGATCGCATCGATCATCCGCCCGCCGCTGGCGACCTCATTGCACCGCGACACGATCAGATCGACGACATCCTGGTCATAGGTGAGCGCGATCTTGTGGTTGGCACCGATGCGCTTCTTCACGCGGTCGAGCTGCAGTTTGACGATGCCACCGAGCATGTCGGGGCTGAGCGGATAATAGGGCAGGACGATCAACCGCCCGAGCAGCGCGGGCGGAAAAACCTTGAGCAGTTCGGGGCGCAGCGCCGTCGCCAAGGCCTCGGGATCGGGCTTCATCTCCTCATCCTCGCTGAGCGAGGTGATCAGGTCGGTGCCCGCGTTCGATGTCAGCAGGATCAGCGAGTTCTTGAAGTCGATGAACCGCCCCTCGCTGTCGTTCATGAAGCCCTTGTCGAACACCTGGAAGAACATCTCGTGGACGTCGGGATGCGCCTTTTCGACCTCGTCGAGCAGCACCACCGAATAGGGCCGCCGCCGCACCGCCTCGGTCAGCACGCCGCCCTGTCCATAGCCGACATAGCCCGCCGGTGCGCCTTTCAGCGTCGAGACCGTATGCGCCTCCTGAAACTCGGACATGTTGATGACGATCATCGAGTCGTCGCCCGAATACAGCAGTTCGGACAGCACATGCGCGGTCTCGGTCTTGCCGACCCCTGACGGTCCGCACAGCATGAACACGCCCTTGGGCTTGTTGGGATTGTCGAGCTTGGCGGCGCTGGTCTGGATACGCTTGGCCAGCGCGTCCATGGCGTGATCCTGGCCGATGACGCGCGTCTTGAGCTGATCGGCGATGGTCAGCACTGACTTGATCTCGTCGGCGACCATCCGGCCGATGGGGATACCCGTCCAATCGCCCACGACGGATGCCACCGCATCCTGATCGCAAACGCCGAACACCATCGGATTGTCGCCCTGGGCCTCGCGCATCGCCGCCAGCGCAATGTCGAGTGCTGCGGTCAGTTCGGGCTCGTCATCGGCGATGCCAGCCTGCCCGGTGTCGCGGCCTTCGCGCAGCGCGGCGCGCGCGGCGACCAGCGTTTCCAGCGCCGCCTTCTCCCGCTCCCATTTGGCGGTGACACTCACCAGCTTCTCGCGCGCTTCGGTCAGTTCCTCCTCGATCTTTTCCAGCCGATCGTCGCTGCGATACTGGCCGGACCGCTCGCGCGCCACGACGTCGCGCTCGACTTCCAGCAGTTCCACGACGCGGGCGGCGCTTTCGACCTGCGCCGGCGTCGAATGCTGCGACACCGCGACGCGCGCGCATGCGGTGTCGAGCAGGCTGACCGCCTTGTCGGGAAGCTGACGCGCGGGCACGTAGCGCTGCGACAGCGTCACCGAAGCGGCGACGGCTTCGTCGAGCACCACGACATGGTGGTGCTTCTCCATCATCGGTGCGACCGAACGGAGCATGGCGATGGCCTTCGGCGTCTCGGGTTCCGCCACATCTACTGTCTGGAACCGCCGTGTCAGCGCCGGGTCCTTCTCGAAATATTGGCGATACTCCGCATAGGTCGTCGCCGCGATCGTGCGCAGCCGCCCACGGGCCAGTGCCGGCTTGAGAAGATTTGCGGCATCGCCCGTCCCCGCCTGCCCGCCCGCGCCGATCAGCGTATGGGCCTCGTCGATGAACAGGATGATCGGCACCGGCGACGATTCGACCTCGTCGATGACGCCGCGCAGGCGCTTTTCGAACTCGCCCTTCACGCTGGCGCCTGCCTGCATCAGCCCGATGTCGAGCGCACGCAGAGTCACGCCCTGCAACGATGGTGGCACGTCGCCGTCCGCGATCCGCTTGGCGAATCCTTCGACGACGGCCGTCTTGCCGACGCCGGCCTCGCCGACCAGGATCGGGTTGTTCTGGCGACGGCGCAGCAGGATATCGACCACCTGGCGGATTTCTGCGTCACGGCCGACGATCGAGTCGATCTCTCCGGCGCGCGCCTTGGCGGTCAGATCGATCGAGAACTTCGCGAGCGCTTCCCCTTCGCCCACCGGCGCGGAGTCGCCATCGCCCGTGCCGCTGGCCGCCGGACCGGCGTCGCGCTGAGTTGCCTCGGTCGAGGACGATACAACCCGCTCGAACTCGGCACCGAGCTTTTCGACCTGGACCTTGCGGAATTCCGGGCTGATCGTGAACAGCGCGTTGCGCAGCGTCGCGGTCTTCAGCATCCCATAGAGAAGATGCCCGGTACGGACGCGCCCTGCCGAGAATTGCAGCGATGCGTAGAGCCAGCCCTTCTCGATCGCTTCCTCGATCTGGGGCGAGAAGTCGCTGATCGATGTCGCCCCGCGCGGCAGCGCGTCGAGTTGCGCCACCACGTCGCGGGCAACCTGCGTATCGTTCAGCCCGAACGCGGTGCGGATCGCGGCCAGATCGTTCTGCGCGTCCTGCAACAGGATATGGACCCAGTGGACAAGCTCCACATACGGATTGCCGCGCATCTTGCAGAAACCCGTGGCGGTCTCGACCGCCTTGAGCGCGGTTGGGTTGAGGCGCCCGAACAGGGCCGAACGGCTGATCTCGGTCATGATAA
>DASVUT010000413.1:0-2260 GCA_036386955.1 Sphingomonas sp.
AATCTTGGGGTTCATCTTCCAGTCCGGGTTGTACGCCGGACCCAGGATCTTCCAGCTTCCCAGCGGCAGCGGATCGGACGCGCTTCCCATCGTAGCGGTGAATTGCGCGACCAACTTGTCCTGCGCGTCGAACACGCGCAGAACGCCGTCGGACTTGTCGACCACGATCCGCTTCGCCTGCGGCTGACGCGCATCGACGTTCAGCCCGTTCAGCGTCGCACGCCACCGCTCCGGCAGCTTGGCGTCATACGCCCGTGACGACGGCAGGGCATTGGGAAACACCACCTTCGTTCCCGGTGCCAACCGCGTGCCCGGGGCGTTCAGCGCGACCAGCACCGCAGGCGTGGTGTGAAACATCTCCGCGAGCTTCTCGATCGGCGCGCGATACGCCATCGCCGGCAGCTTCTCCTGCTCCTTATAGTCCTTCGGGATCGGATTGATGAACGGCCCCGCCAGCATCTCCTGACTGAGCGTCAGCGTGACCGTCGGCCGCGCCGCGCGATATGGGTACAGCGCGCGCAGCGTCGCAGCGTCCGGCTTGCCCGTCACGGACAGCCCACGGCTCTCCTGAAACCCCTTGAGCGCCGCCACCAGCGACTGCCCGCCGCGCCCGTCGAGCACGCCCGGCCCAAAGCCCAATTTGTCGAGGATCACCTGGACGTGCAGGATACTGCGATCGATCGCCGGCTTGGCTGCAGCGGCGGGCGCACTAGCCTGTTGTGCGGATGCACTCGCAGTCAGCAGCGCTGCCGTCGCGAAGCTCGTCCAGATTGTCTTCTTCATGGATGTTCCCGATACCGTTACGCTGGCGGCTCAACGGATCAGCGGCGGCTTGTTTCCCGCTCCTGCGCCAGCACATCGGCGAAAGCACGCACCGCCGCAGCCTCGTCGCCGTCCCATATCGCGCTCGACGCCGCGATGAAGTCGGCACCCGCAGCCACCAGCGGTGCCGCGGTCGCCGGCGTGATGCCGCCGATCGCGACGCACGGTATCTCGAACAGCGCCGACCACCAGCTCAGCAGGACCGGCTCGGCCCGGTGCCGCGTTTCCTTGGTCGATGTCGGATAAAAGGCGCCGAAGGCGACATAGTCCGCCCCAGCCTCCCCAGCCTCCATCGCGAAATGGCGGCTGTCATGACACGTCACCCCGATCTGCGCCGCCGGACCCAGCGCCGCGCGCGCCTCCCGCGGATCGCCATCGTCCTGCCCCAGATGCACGCCATCCGCCCCCAGCCGCTTGGCCAGACTGGCGGAGTCGTTGACGATGAACGCCACTTCACGCGCCTCGCAGATGCGCTGCAACGGTTCGGCGAGTGCCGCCGCCGCGTGCTGGTCCATCCCCTTCACACGGAACTGGAACGCCGCGACCGGCCCCGCATCCAGCGCGCGTGCGAGACGATCGGGGAACACGCCCCCGACCTCCAGCGGCGACACGAGGTAAAGCTGACACGCTGGCCGCCGATCATCGCGCCGGAAGCTCGCCGCGAAGTCTGGATCGAGCGGACCCAGAGGATCGTCGTCGATCACTCCTCACCCTTGTAGATCGCGACCAGCTTCTCGAGCATCGCCAGTGCCTCGCTGCGTTCACGCTGGAAGGTGTTGCGGCCGATGATCGAGCCGTTGCCGCCGCCGTCGCGGATGTCGCGCGCGTCCTGATACACCGCGTCGGCACCCTTCGACGCGCCACCCGAGAACACCACGATCCGCCGCCCGGCAAAGCTCGCCTGGACGACGTGGCGCACGCGATCGGCCTGGTTGGACCAGTCGATGCCCTCATAGCTCTTCCTGGCGTCCTTCTGCTCGATCGCGTCGCCGGGCAGCTTCACCTTGATGATGTGCGCGCCCAGTAGCGCCGCCATATGCGCGGCATAGGCACCGACATCGAGCGCCAGTTCGCCAGCCTTGCTCAGCTCGCCACCGCGCGGATAGCTCCAGATCACTGTCGCCAGCCCGGCCGCCGATGCCTGTTCGCGCAGGTCGCGGATCTGCTCAATGGAGTCGAAGATGCCATCCGACCCAGGATAGATCGTGAACCCGATCGCCGCGCAGCCCAGCCGCAACGCGTCCTCGACACTGCCCGTCTGCGCCTGCGTGATCGAAGTCGCCCAACTGTTCGAACTATTGACCTTCAGGATCGTCGGAATCTGTCCCGCGAACGTATCGGCCCCCGCCTCCAGCATGCCCAGTGGTGCCGCAAATGCCGACAGCCCTGCATCGACCGCCATTTGGTAATGGTAGTGCGGATCGTAAGCCGCCGGATT
>DASVUT010000414.1:0-3485 GCA_036386955.1 Sphingomonas sp.
CGGCCAATGGCGCGGTGATCCCCACGCCACAGTTCGACGACATTGTTGGCCATCGCCTCGGCATCGTCGACCGGCCCCAAGCGCCCGAGCGCGGGCGGCACGCGGTCGGGCATCGCCCCCGATGCGACGCCCACCACGGGCAATCCGGCCGCCTGCGCCTCCAGCACCGAGATACCAAACGTCTCGTCCGCCATCGCCGAGACGTAGAGGTCCGACGAAGCGAGCGCCCGCGCGAGCGCCCAGCGGTCGGTTTCGAACCCCGTGAACGCGATCGGCAGCCCAGCGGCAGAAGCCTCCAGATGCGCACGCAACTTGCCATCCCCGATCATAACCATCCCCGCCCCCAAATCACCCGGCAGCGCGCGGAACATGTCGACGAGCCGATCGGCTCGCTTTTCATTGTCGATGCGGCCCGCATAGACGAGCAACGGCCCGTCACCCCCCAGGCCAAGCGACGCGCGGTAGTTCGGATCGCGCACGGCCGGGCTGAACAGGTTGGTGTCGACACCAAGCGGCAGGACGTCCGTGCGCACCACGCCGCGCTCCGCGAGCGGTGCCCGCGCGTCTTCGCCCAGCGTATAGACCTGATCGAAGGCGCGGTAGGTCAGACCGGCATAGCGGTAGCTCAGCCGGCGGATGCCGCGCGCGACCGTCTCGCCGAACAGCTCGCGCCCGACGCGGTGGAAATGCGCATTGGGGAAGTCGGTGCGATATCCGGCGACCAGTGCCGTCTCTGGAAAAGCGCGGCGGTGGTTGATCGCGGTCCAGGGCAGCACATACGGACACAGCGATTCGATGATGTCGGGGCGGTAGCGCGCGAGCAGATCGCGCACGACGCCGGTGCGCAGGATGAACCGGTAGTTGGGGCTGCCCGGCACCGTGCCCGCGCCGACCTCGGCAAAGATGTGGCGGCCGTTCACCGTGACGCGGTCGACCGGGCCTGGCACGATCTGGAGCAGATGGTGCGGGGTGTGGGTCAGCACGTGATCGCGCTTTTCACGCAGATAGGTACTGATCCCGCCCCCGCCCGCCGGCGAATAGCTCTGCGTCAGGTCGCAGATCATCAGCGGGTGCGCGTGCGGCGTGGCCCTGAGTTCGGCAGTTTCTTGCAGCATCGCGCACCTTCTCCAATCAACGGGAGCCGGTCGCCTCGAACACCTGCGCCAACTCACCGCTCTCGTACATCTCCATCATGATGTCGGAACCGCCGATGAACTCGCCGTTCACGTACAGTTGTGGAATCGTCGGCCAGTCGGAATAGCCCTTGATCCCCTGACGGATGCCCTGATCCTGGAGCACGTCGACGCTTTCATATTCGACTTTGAGATGGTCGAGGATCGCGACCGCGCGGCTGGAAAAGCCGCATTGCGGAAAGAGCGGGCTGCCCTTCATGAACAGCACCACGGGGTTGTTCTTCACCACCGCATCGATGCGGGCGTTCGTGTCGTCGGTCATGGGATGATCCTGTGTGATGTGTCGCAGCATGTGAGGGTGCGCCGGACCGGCGACAAGGTGGGTAACGGGTCAGGCGACCGCCGTGGTCAATTGCAGTGCGTGGAGGACGCCGCCCATCCGTCCGCCGAGCGCGGCATAGACCGCGCGCTGTTGCTGGATGCGCGAGAGTCCGGCGAACGACGCCGCGGTGACCCGCGCGGCATAATGGTCACCGTCGCCAGCCAGGTCGGTGATCTCGACGCGGGCGTCGGGAATGGCGGCGACGATCATCGCCTCGATCTCGGCAGCGGCCATCGGCATCAGAGCGTCCCCATGAGCTGGCGGCGGGCCTCGACCATCTGTTCATTCAGCGCCTGGCGGACATCGGCATCGTCGATCTCGATCCCCGCGGCGAGCAGATCGCCCACGACCTTGCGGATCACGTCCTCGTCGCCCGCTTCCTCGAAATCAACCTGGACGACCGCCTTGGCATAGGCGTCGGTTTCCGCCGGGGTCAGCGCCATGCGCTCCGCCGCCCACTGCCCCAACAGGCGGTTGCGGCGCGCGGTGATCCGCCAGGCGAGTTCCTGATCGCGCGCGAACTGCCCCTCGTGCGCGCGGCGGCGGTCGTCGAAGCTGTTCATGGTGGCGTCCCCGGATTGATAGGCAAAGGATAAGCGGGTGGAAGCCCCGGCGCAACGGCTACAGCCCCTCGCCCCCCACCCATTGCGCATGCGCCAGCCGCCGCGCCAGGTCCCAGGCCTGACGTCGCAGGTCGGGGACGGCGACGACTTCCCACAAGCCGCCGCGCGTCATCGGACCGATGCAGCACAGCGCGTCGTCGACAGCGCCGCCTCGCCCGACCACACGGCTTTGCGCATCGACATCGATGCCGAGCCACAGCGCGTCGGGACGAATAATTCCGCGCGCGTGGAGCGATGCGAGCAGCGGCTCGGTCGTGCGCATCAGGTCACCCTGTGGCCCGGTGCAATTGACGACACGGGCGGCGCGTGTCGCCGTTTGCGCATCGGCGTGGCGGGCGCGCCAGTGCAGGATCACGCCCCTGCCGTCCGGCTCGACTTGGGCGACCTTGCCGGCCGCGAAGCGCAAGCGGCCTTCCGTTACCATCGCGTCGATCGCCTTGGCCACGGCGGGTGCGAGCCGGTGACGGTGGACGTCCCAGAACGGCCGCAGATGGCGCAGGAAGCGCGCGCGCGTCGCCGCGTCGCTCGCCGCCCATAGCCGCTGCGTCACCGGGCGCAACGCATCGACGCTCGCGCGCCAGCCCACGGTCGCCGCACGGGCCCTGATCGAGCAAATGGTGCGCGACAGCGGCAGCGGCGGTAGCTCGGTCTCGCCCTCGACCGGCGGCAAGCCGTCGCGGTGCGCGCGCGGCCTCAGCCCGCGCCGCGACAGGGCAATGGTGGTGCCGGCAAAGCCGCTCGCATCGAGTTGCAGCGCCACGTCGATCGCGGTCAGCCCGGTGCCGAGCAGTACGACCGTGTCGCCCGCGCCGAGCCCGGACGCCGGATCGGCGCGCCAGGGATCGTCGAGATAGCAGCCTGCGGGAAACGCGACCGGATCGATCCCGCCCGGCGGGTGCGGCGGCAGATTGCCGGTGGCGAGCACGACCTGATCGCCGCGTACCGCGCCGCCATCGGCGAGCATCAGCCGCCAGCCATCGCCCTCGCGCGCCAGGTCGCATGCCTCCCCCTCGACCAGCGTCAGCCGGTCCGGCCGGCGCGCGCGAACCTCGGCCAGCGCATCGCGCAGGTAATCGCCATAGGTCGCGCGCGGCACGAAACTCTGCGCCACCCCGCCGCCGCGCGCCGCGAGCCAGCGGACGAAATGCGCCGCGTCATCGGGAAACGCGCTCATCCCCGCGGCGCGGACGTTGAGCAACTGGCTGGGATGCGGGGAACTATACGCAACCCCGCGCGCGACCTGATCCCCGCGTCGCTCCACCAGCACCGCCGCCGGTCCCTCGAATCGCAGCAGGTTGATCGCGAGCAGCGTTCCCGAGAACCCCGCGCCGACGATCAGGACTCGCT
>DASVUT010000415.1:0-10331 GCA_036386955.1 Sphingomonas sp.
GCGGACGCATCGAGAATGCCCCGGTACGTGGCCTCGAACGCAGCGGGCGACATGTATTCGAAGATGTCGGAAAGATTCCAACCGTCGACGCGGAGTCCGCGCGCGGCGATTTCCTCGATCGTGCCGTGCACGACCTGCAGCCGACCCAGCCGGTCCGCGATGAGCCGGTGGTTCTCCGGCCGGAAGGCCAGGGGCAGAACCGGGCCGTGACGCCCGGTCATGATCCAGCGCAGATACGGATTGTCCACCGGGTCGTTGGCGACGAATGCGTGTTCGATGCGGCGTGCCACATGCTCCGAGACGCTGCCCTCCACATGGTCGAAGAATGCGGGGTCGCGGCCGAGCGCGCCCATCGCACGGCGCGAGAAGAAGGCGCGGAGCAGGAGCCGCCAGCGCCGGTTGTTCCATCGATCTGCCAGGAAGCGCGCGCGCTGCGCCGGCGTGCGCGGTTCAAAGATCGACGCCACGGTGGCGCGCGCGTGCACAAGCGGCAGGAGGCGCGTGCGGAACATCCGGAAATAGCGTTCGAACTTGCCGATCGCGCCGGCACCATGCGCCACCAATTCGGGGCGGAGCGGGTCCCAGAAGGCGATGGTATCCGGGTCGGCGCGCGCGAGCGCACGATCGAGCAGGCTTGACCGGCGGTCCGACGGCGCGAAGCCGAGCAATTCGAGCAGTTCGAGGTGCGACAGCACCGGCCAGGCGGCGATGCGCAGCCGGATGCAGGCGACCTGCGCGGCCGATAGGTCGACGGCGACGACCCGGGCGGGATCCAGCGTCAGCATCGCCAGCGCGTTGTCGCCGGCCGACCCGATCGAGACGAGCGTGCCGCCCGGCCGGGGCCCGAGCGCTTCGCACAGGATGTCGGCGTCTTCCCAAAGCTGCGCATAGCGGATCTGTTCGAACCGGGCCTTGCCCGCGATCTCGGTGCTCACGCGTCCACCCTTCTGACCAATCCCGTCGCGCCGTCCACCTCGATCCGGTCGCCGTCCGCGATCCAGCGGCAGGCACCGGCCAACCCGACGACGCAGGGGATGCCGAGTTCGCGCGCGACGATGGCGGAGTGCGACAGGAGGCTGCCCCGTTCGACGACGATCGCCGAAGCGCTGGCGAAGAGCGCGATCCAGCCCGGATCGGTGTGCCGCGCGACCAGGATCTCGCCCGCCGCGATCGATTGCGTCCTTGGGTCGGCGATCACCCGCGCCACCGCGACGACACGCCCCGCCGAACAGCCGGTGCCGCTGCGCTCAACGGCGTCGTCGGCGGGCAGATCGGGCGGGAGAGCACCTTGCGCGGTGAGCGCCGCGCCGTGCACGCGCAGCCGTTCGGGCGGATCGGGAAGCCGGGCGGCGCGCGCGCATTCGGCGCGACGCACGTCCGCCAGGCCGATCAGGTCCGACGACGGCCCGAAACCCTCGATCGCGCCCAGCACCTCCTGCACGGTCAGGAGGAACACGTCGCGCGGGTCGTCGAGATGCCCGGCGGCGTGGAACTGAACCCCGGCGGCCAGAAACAGCCGGCGCGCGCGACCGAAGATGCGCGTGCGCTCGTAGCGCAGGTTCTCGCGGTCGCGGACCCGCGCCTTGGCCCAGCGCAACATGACGCGTGCGACCAGACCGCGGAGCGGGCGGCGTGCAAAGGCGCGGTCCAGCCGTGCGAGGGGGTCGTGCGCACGGGGCCGGGCGCGCGTCCCTGAGCGCGCCGCGGCGAGGACGGCGGCGTGGAGTGGGCGGGGGTCCTCGTCCAGCGTCACCGATTCCAGCTTCAGCTCCTCGGTGCAGCGGTCGCCGAACTCGGCGACATAGCTGGCCAAGGACTGCGCGAGCGCGCCCGTGGCCAGCGTGGCCGCGTCGTTCGCCGCCAGGGCAGCGAGGATGGTCGGATTGGATTCGGCAACCACGCCCATCGCGCGGATCAGCTGGGCAGGGCGGGCGGAGATGATGTCGCCCTGACCGATCAGCATGTCGTTCTGGATCTCGAGCCCTTCGGCTCCCAGCCAGCGATCCAGCAGGCGGCGCGATGCGCCAAATGCGATCATGCAGAGGAAATCGTTGACGATCGGCGCGTCCCAGCGGTCGAGCAGCTCGCTTTCGATCCGGCGATACTCGGCGGCGAGTTGCGTCAGCGGCAGCGTGCGCAGCCGATCGGGCGCGGTGGCGACGAGGGCGCGGTCGAGGCGGTGGCGAAAATCGCGCGCGGTGGCGGAAAGGCGCATCCCTTCGCGGACCAGCCCCGCGACAACGCGCGCGATGCGGCCCCATTCGCGCATCCGGGCCCAACCCGTCACGGGGTCCGCGCCGTCGATCGAGGACAGGAGTTCGGCGGGCAGCGGCGCGCCGACACCCATCATCGTTTCCATGTAGCGCCGGTTCAGGCGAAAGCCGGGCAGCATCGCGAGCGCGCGGTACCAATTGCCCAGATTGTAGAAGACCCGGGCATCGACGCGCACCAGCATGTTCTCGAACACGGCACGGTCGCGGCGGACCCGCTCCGCAGGGACACCGAGCAGCGCGACGAACGACTGGTAGACCCGCGCATAGGCGTAAGCCGCGAACGAAAAGGTCAGCGGCGAGACGATCCCGGGATAGCTTTCGACGATGTTCGAATTGTCGAACACCGCCAGCCCCGAATCCGCGAGCGGTTCCGGACGGAGGGGCGAGGTGATCGGGCGCGCCTGAAGCAGATGGAGCCGGCCGTCCGCCAGCGCCCATTCGATGTCCTGCGGCACGCCGAACGCGCGTTCGACCGCGCGGGCGAGATCGGCGACGCGGGCGACGGCTTCGTCCGGCAGGATCGCGTCGCCGCGCCGCTCGACCGAGCGGCCTTCGCGGTCGATCCACCAGCTCGTGCCGTCCACCTCACCCGCGACGAGGCGGTCGCCCAGCCCTTGCGTCGCGGACACGACGACGCGGTCGCGCCGGCCCGATACGGGATCGGCGGAGAAGGCGACGCCCGCCACGTCGGCCGGGACCATGCGCTGGATCACCACCGCCGGCCCCTCGCCCGCGTCGTCCAGCCCGCGGTGCGCGCGATAGGCTGCGTGACCTTCGCCAGCGCCCGAGGCCGCGACCCGCGCGACCGCACCCGCCACCTGCGCGGCGGGCACGTTCAGGATCGACAGGAACTGCCCGGCATGGCTGTCGGCTGCGCCGTCCTCGGCCAGGCCCGACGAGCGGATGGCATAGGGGCCGGGGCCGAGCACGGGGAGAGCGGATGCGATCTCGTCCTCGTGCAGCCGGGCACCGGCGGGCACGACGATGAAGGGCGGCACGTCGAACCCGGCGGCGACAAGGCGCCCCAGCGCCGCTCCCTTGCCACCGGCGAGCGGGTGGCCGGCGGCATCCTCCATAGCGATCATGCGGGTGCGCTCGCAAAGGGCGCGGCGGCGGCGGCGACGTAGCAGATGAGGACCCACACGCCGGCGGCGGCATCGACGCGCTTCTGCGCGGCGGGCGTGGGCGCGCGGGCAAAAGCGAGGCCGGTCCATGCCGCGCCCGTCAGGCCGACAAGGCCGACGCCCCCGGTCAGCAGCGGTGCCCTGGTCGCGAAACCGACGGCTACCAGCAACGCGAAGGCGACGGAGAGGCACGCGATCCAGACCAGCGCGCCACGCCGCGGCCCGAGCAGCGCCGAATAGCTGTCGACGCCCGGCCGCTCATGCTCCGGCGCCCAGAGCTTGCGCCCGATTTCCAGCACGCAGCCATTGGCGAAGCTCAGCCCCAGGAACAGCGCGAGCCCGCCGGGTGCGCCGCCGCGGGGCAGCCATTCGAAGCCGGTGACGAACAGGTCGATCAACGGCATCACCATCATGTGGCTGACCAGATAGGCGAACGGCCTGCGCTTCAGCCATGCGGGCATGAAGAATTCGGCCGTCATCAAGGCCATCCAGCCCCATATCGCCGCCAGCAGAAGTGCCAGTCGCGGGTCCACGGCGGCCGCGGCAATCAGCGCCAGCGGAACGGTCACGAGACCGAGGCGAACGACCAGCGCGAGGCTGACTAGGCCGCGCGGGATCGGGCGTTCGGGCCGGTAGAGCCGGTCGTCCTCGGCGTCCTTGATCTCGTCCAGCACGCGCAAATGCCAGAACAGGATCAGCGTCGCCGCGAACGCGCCGAGATAGGCGGGCCAGGCGGGGGCAGCGCGGCCGGCGAGGTGCGCGGACACGCTGACGCTGCTGGCCGAGAATACGAGCACCAATGTCGCGGTGCGGAGCAGCGGGAAGCGTTCGCTCTGATATGTCGCCAGGCGGGTGAGGAGAGGGGCGGTCACGCGGCAGTGCCCCGGGCAAGCTTGTGGTGCGCGCGGGTGAACTCGCCCGCCGCGATCGCCGCCATGATCGAGATCTCGCCCGCCAGGGCCAGGGCCGCCGCGACCTCCGCCAGAGCCGCCGCGCCGCCCGTTCCGCGCAGGCCGAGTAGATCGAGCGCCGCCGCTTGCGACGGCAATCCCGTCCCCCCACCAACCGTACCGACGAGAAGGTTGGGCAAGGTGACCGACATGAACAGCCCGCCCTCGCGCCGCTCCATCCGCGTGAAACCGACGGCGGATTCCGCCACGCACGCCGCGTCCTGGCCCGTCGCGATGTAGAGCGCGGCGAGCCCGTTGGCATAATGACCCTGCGCGCCGATCTGCCCCGACAGCATCGCGCCGAGTTGCGCCACGCGCGCATAGTCGAGCATGCGTTCGGGGGTGACGTTGAGCAGGCGCGTGACGATCTCGTCGGGGATGACGACGCTTGCCGATGCCTTGCGCCCGCGCCCCGTGAGCAGGCCGAGATAGCTCGCCTTCTTGTCGCCGGAAAAATTGCCTTCGACGAACCAGTGACGGATCGGCACCGGGCAGGCTTGCGCGATCCAACGGCACATCGCCTCGGTCGCGATGGTGACCATGTTCTGCCCCGAAGCATCGCCCGTTGCGTAGCGGCAGACGAGGAAAACGGTGTCGTTGTCGAGATACGGGTCGATCGCCTCCAGCCGGCCATGCCGTGTGGTCGCCTCCGCCGCTCGGGTAAGCGCGTCGCCTTGAGCGGCGGCCCAGGCGATGAACCGCCCGGCATCGCCCAGATGCGCGAAGACGAATGCGGGTGAGCGCACGACGCCTTCGGCCAGCAGCGCCGCCGCCGCCCCGCCCGAGCGCGTCACGACCTCCGCCCCGCGCGCATAGGAGGCGACCAGCGCGGCCTCCGTCGTCGCGAGCGGCACGAGGTAATCGCCCGAAGCGTGCAGCCCGTTGACGCGAAGCGGGCCCGCGATACCCACCGGGAGTTTGACGGTACCGATCATGTTCTCGACGTTGCCGTTATAGCGATCCAGCGTGCTCAAGGTCATCGGATCGGCGATCGCGTCCGCGCCGGATCGCCCCGCCCACCATGTTTGCACCCGGTGCGCGGTCGACCGGCGCGACAGCCGCTGCCGTGCCATCGCCGCCGCCGGCTGCGCGATGAGCCGGTCGGCGAGCCTGGGTGCGGCGGCAAGCCCGCCCAGCCGCTCGATCAACCGCAACAATCGAGGAGAGAAGAGTATGGCCCGATGCTCCCGTATCGCCCGCAGCATCCTCGCATACGCACGGGTTGCAAGTGGTTAACGCAGGTCTTGCGGTTCATAAATCTGCAAGCGTTCAGCCTCCGACGCGTCACGCGTCACGCCTAAGCGGTCGAGACATCCTCGGGGACGATCAATGCCTTGTCGCCACATGCACCGCGCGCTCGCAATGCTGCTCGCCGGTGTCGCACCACTTTGTCCGGCGATGGCGCAAACGGCCGCTACGCCCGCGCCCCTGGTCGAGAGCGACGATGAAGAGCCGGCAGGACCCGACCAGGGGACGGGCGCGGGGGACATCGTCGTCACCGGTCAGCGCCGCGCGCAACAGGAATCGATCGCCACAAAGCGCGAATCCTTCGCCATCGTGGATGCAATCTCCTCCGATGACATCGGCAAGCTTCCGGATCACAACACGGCCGCCGCGCTGCGCCGCATTCCCGGCGTGTCGGTGCAGGAGGATCAGGGGGAGCCCCGGTTCCCGGTGATCCGAGGACTGGCATCGACCTATAATCGCACCACGGTCGACGGCGCGATCGTCTCCGCGGTCGACGAAGGCGGGCGAACGGTCCCGCTCGACATCATTCCGTCGGTGATGGCGGGCCGGATCGAGGTCATCAAGACGGTGCAGCCCGAAAACGACGCGAATGCGATCGGCGGCGTCGTCAACATCGCGACGCGTAGCGCGTTCGACGCGAAGCGGCCGTTCTTCAACGGCATCGCCTCCTATGGCATCTATGAGCAGAACGGCGATGTCAGGAACGACAAGCCTTCGCTCCGCCTCGCCTTTGCGACCGGCCGGACGTTCGGCGCGGAGGACCAGTGGGGCATCGTGCTGGGCGCGAGCTACGAACAGCTCGACTACGACATTCCGCAGGTCGAGGTCGCGACGCCCTCGGTCCGCGAATACACCGCGGCGGGCGCGCCCGTGAACTCGGGCGCGGCGAACGGCAACGGCATCCAGGTTCCCGTTCAGCTTCGGCTGTTCTGGTACAACAACACCAAGGAGCGCGCGGGGGCCAATGCGAAGCTGGAATATCGCAGTGGCGACGCGTTCCGCTGGGAATTGAGCGGCATTTATGCGCGCACGCAGGACGATGAGGAGCGGATCGAGTTTCGCACCGAGCCGCTCGGCAACGTCGCGGACCAGACGCCCACCAGCGGCCGCTTCGCGCGCGGACGCAACATCATCCAGTTGAACCAGCCGATCACCAATCGTGAGATCGTCGTCGGCCGCACCGCGTTCGACTGGAAAGCGGCCGGTCGGATCGAGGTGGACGGCGACGCGATCTACTCGCAGGGCCGGCTCTATGTCCCCAACACCTCGATCGAGTTCCGGACAAGGGACGCCCAGGGCGCGAACTATGGCTTCACCTATGACACGAGTGCGTTCTACCCGATCTTCACGCCCATCAACCCGGCCGAGAACCGCAATCCGGCGAACTTCGTCCTGCAGCAGCAGCGTGACCAGACAGTACGCACCTTCGAAAAGAGCGGTCAGTTACGCCTCAACGTCGCGTTCGACGACGGCGCCGGGATCAAGGCCAAGGCGGGCGGCGTCGGGCGAACGACACGGCGGCGGTTCAGCAACAGCCAAACCAATTTCACCGCGGGCCCCGGCTTCACCTACACGCTCGACCAGGTCGACGCGCAAGGACCCGAAAAGCTGATCCAAGGTCGCTACCGGCTGACGCCGCGGATCGACGTGGGCCAGGCGATCGACGTCTTCGACGCCAATCGCGACCGCTTCGTGACGAGCCGGACACCGAGCACGGGCGACTACACGCTCCAGGAAGACGTGTATGCGGGCTATCTCCAGGGCAGCTACACGGTCGGCACGCTCACGTTGCTCGCCGGATTACGCTACGAACGCACCGAAGTGTCGAGCCAGGCATTCCGGTCGTTGCGTGGGGCGCTGAGCCAGGTCGAGAACGAGGGCGGCTACGACAACTGGCTGCCGGGGGCTCATCTGCGCTGGAATGTGCTGCCTGACGTAGTCGTCCGGGCGGCTTATACGAACACGATCGGCCGACCCGACTACGCATCCCTGGTGGCGAGCGAAAATCTCAGCTTCGACGGCAGCCAGCCGACGCTGTCGCGCGGCAACCCCGGCCTGCGGCCGCGACAAAGCGAGGGCTTCGACGCATCGCTCGAATATTATCCTCGCGGCGGCCTTGTTTCGATCGCGCTGTTCTCGAAGGACATCAAGGACGAGATCTTCACGCTGACCGGTGTCGAGACGGTCGACGTCGGCCGCGGGGCGGAAGCGGTCATCGTCACGACGCCCCGCAATGCCGAAACCGCCACGATCCGCGGTGTCGAACTCAACGTGCAACAGGCGCTGACTTTTCTGCCCGAGCCATTCGACGGGTTCGGCGTATTCGCCAACGCCACCTTCCTCGACACGCGCTTCACGTTCCGCACCTCGGTGGGCCCGCGGGTCACCGGGCTTTTCCTGCAGCCCGACGCGACCGCCAACGCCACGGTCTATTACCAGCGTGGACCATTCGAGGGACGCGTATCGTGGAATTACATCGGCGGGTTCCTGGAGACGATCAACGACACGATCCCCAATGCCGACCAATATTGGAAGGAGCGCTCCACCTTCGACGCCAACATCAGCTACCGCCTAACACCGCGGCTGACGATCTATGCCGAAGGGCAGAACCTGTCCGATGCCGGCCGACGCGAGGTCACCGGGCCGGGGCGCACGTTTCTTCAGGAGTCGGCCGAGTATGGCCGGACGTTCTTTGTCGGCGTGACGGCGAACTTCTGATGCGCCTCACTCTCCTCGCGGCTGCGCTCGCTACCGGCGGGTCCGCCGAAACCGTCCGTCGGCTGCCCGCCCCTGAAGCGCGCCAGGGCGTCGCGGTCGGCCCGCGCGATCTTTACGCGGTCGCGAACTTCCGCATCGCGCGGTACGACAAACGCACGGGCGAGCGGCGCGCCGCTTGGGAGGGCGACAAGGCCCGCTTTCCGCACATCAACTCCTGCGCGATCATCGCGCGCGACCTCGTTTGCGCCGCGTCGAACTTCCCGGACGTCCCGCAATGGAGCGCGGTCGAGTTCTTCGATCCGGTCACCCTCGCGCATCGCCGAACCGTACCGCTTGGACACGGTATCGGCTCCTTGACCTGGGTCGACCGGCATGACGGGGCATGGTGGGCCATGCTCGCCAACTATGACGGCAAGGGCGGCGAGCCCGGGCGTGATCACCGCCACACGCTGCTGGTCCGCTTCGACGACCAGTGGCGACGGACGCAGAGCTGGGCATTGCCGGCCGGCGTGCTCGCCCGCATCGCGCCGATGAGCGTCTCGGGCGGGGGCTGGGGACCAGACGGGCGACTGTATCTGACCGGGCATGATCGTCCCGAGCTATACGCGATGACCCTGCCAAAGGGTGGAGCGGTACTCGACCATTCGGACACCCACGCCATCGAAGCAGCGGGCCAAGCGATCGACTGGGATGAGACCGAACCCGGCATGCTATACGGGATCGACCGCGCGGGCGGACGCATCCTGGCCATGCGCGTGGGAGTCGGCCGGGACATGCCCGCCAAGAGATAAGGCGGAACTGCGTTTGCCGGAGGCCAGACGCCGCAGTCGTCGCCTGCGGCGGAACCTGAACATCCGGTTCCGGGTCCTCGGATCGAGCACGCGGCGGTTCAGGCCGCGCGATCACCCATCAGCTCGCCCAGACGCACTTTTCGTTCGGGCGCCCAGTCCTTATTGAAGGCGATGGTTCCTTGCCTGAACAACATGATGATCGTCGAGCCGAGAATGAAGCGGCCCATCTCTTCGCCCTTCTCCAACCTTATGTCCTGGTCGGTATAGGTCCACTCGGACGTCTTGTTGGTGCGCTTCGGATTGACCACGCCGTGCCACACGGTTGCCATGCTCCCGACAATGGTCGCGCCGACCAGTACCATGACGAAGGTGCCATGGGTCGCTGAGTCGAAGACGCAAACCACTCGCTCGTTGCGCGCGAACAGGTTCGCCACGCCGCGCGCCGTGACAGGATTCACCGAGAAGAGCTTCCCCGGCACGTAGATCATGCGCGTGAGCGTGCCGTCGCAGGGCATGTGCAGGCGGTGGTAATCCTTCGGAGACAGATACAGGTTGGCGAAGCAGCCATGGCGAAACCGAGCGGCGAGCACATCGTCGCCGCCGACGAGCTCCGTCGTGGTGAATCGATGCCCCTTTGCCTGGAGTATGTGATGGTCGTCGATGGAGCCGAACTGGCTGATCGCGCCGTCGACGGGACAGACGAAATCGGCGGCGGCGACGAGGCGCAAGCCCGCTTTGAGGGGGCGGGTGAAGAAGTCATTGAAGCTTTTGTAGCTGCCGATGTCCGCATCCGCGGCTTCGCTCATGTCGACCGCGTATCTGCCGACGAACCACCGGATCAGCCGCGTCGTCAGCACGCCTCTCCGCGCTCCGGCAATGCGACCGGCAAACGTGGTCAGCGCCTGCTTGGGCAACATGTACTGGAGCAGGACCTTCAGGCGATCAGACATCGGAAACCTCGAAACTCCACCCTTGTAGGGTCTCGGATCGGCGGGTCCACCTTCGCAAGCGCCTTCAGAGAGCCGGTCTGGTCGATGGGCTGGCGAGACGCCCGTCTGCATGAACGTCGATGCGTTCTGGGCGACGGCTCTAACCTTCGGCGCGGACCAGTTTGATGTCTCGGTCCGCCGCCCAGCTTGCGACATCCTCCCGGCGGAGCGCGGTCGCCATGAGGTCGGGGAACTGGTCGGGCGTGCAGGCGAAGGCCGGGACGCCGAGGGCCGCGAG
>DASVUT010000416.1:0-1572 GCA_036386955.1 Sphingomonas sp.
GGACCGATCCGCCGCCCGACCAGGTAGAACGCCGCACTTCCCGCGAGCGTCGCGGCGACCAGGATCGCGGCTTCGGCCCATCCCGGCAGCCCGGCACCGAGCAGGGCGTACATGACGACGACGATGATCGTCTGATGCGCGATGTAGAAGGGGAATACACCCTCGATCAGCGTCGCGCGGATCGGCCGGTCGCGCCACCCCCGGTCGGCGATGCCGATCAGCGCGACGACCGCGCCCCATTGCTGCGCCGCATGCGCGGTGCCGTAGATCGCGTAGAAGCTCGGCCCGCGCGCCGGAAGCACCCGAACTTCGACCGCGGCGATATAGGCATAGCCGGCCACCGCCAGGACCATGCCGACCGGCCACCACCGCCCGATCGCCCGCATCGCCGCCGGCGACCCGGCCAGCCCGAACCCGAACCCGAACGCGGGCAGATAGGATGCGTGCGCCAGCGCGTCGGTGACCAGGTCATGCGTCTCCCCCGCCATCGGAAACCACCAAGCATGCACGCCGACCAGCCACGCCAGCGGGATCAGCACCACGCCGGCGCCCCCGAACACCCGGTCGAAGTCGCGCCCGATCCCTGCTGAGCGCACCAGCACCGCAAGCGCGGCGAGACCGACCGTATAGACCCACAGATAGCCGACGAACCAAAGATGGTTCCACGCCGGCAGGCTGACCCCCGTGACCGTCCGCATGCTAAAATAATCGCGCGCCCAAAACGACAGAAAGCCGCCGGCATAACCATGTTTGGTGACCAGCTCGACCCAGGCCTGCGGCGGCACGACGACGATCACGCCAAAGGCCAGCGGCACCAGCAGCCGCCAGCTCCGGTCGCGCACGAACGCCCCTGCGCTACGCTGGCGCCGGAACAGCGCGCGGCTCGCGAATCCCGACACCACGAACAGCAAGGTCAGCCGCCACGCATTAACCGCCAGCATCGGCACCGTCGCATACGGGCTGATATGCGTCGATTTCACATGAAAGTTCCACGGCGCGAAGACCATGGCGACATGATACAGGATGAGGATCGCGAACGCCGCGACCCGCAACCGGTCCATGCCGTGATGGCGCGCGATCGGCCGGCTGGGAATGGGGGCGTCGCGCACCGATGCGTCGTACCGCGCCGTCTTTGAACCGCAACCCGACACACGCTATAGGAAGCTCATGTCCATCCGTCCTTGGCGCGATATCGTGCGTCGTCACAGCCGCCAGATCATGGTCGGCACCGTTCCCGTCGGCGGCGATGCGCCCGTCACCGTGCAGACGATGACGAACACGCCGACCAATGACGTGCGCGCCACCGTGGATCAGATCCGCCGCTGCGAGGATGCCGGCGTCGACATCATCCGCGTCTCGTGTCCCGACGTGCCGTCCACCACCGCGCTGAGGCAGATCGTGCGCGCCGCGCGCGTGCCGATCGTCGCCGACATCCATTTCCACTATAAACGCGCGCTGGAGGCCGCCGATGCGGGTGCTGCGTGTTTGCGGATCAATCCGGGCAATATCGGATCGTCGGCGCGCGTGGCGGAGGTCGTGCGCGCGGCCAAGGCGAATGGCTGCGCGATCCGC
>DASVUT010000417.1:0-1987 GCA_036386955.1 Sphingomonas sp.
CGCGACGCACTGCGCGCCGATCTCCTCCGCCAGAGCCTTCGCACGCCCGGCATCGACATCGGCCAGCGTCAGCACCGCGCCCTCCTTGGCGAGCAGCCGCGCCAGCCCGCCGCCGACCGATCCGACACCCTGGATCGCGACTCGCACGCCGCGCATATCCGTCGCATCCAGCGCCCGTGCCGCCGCCGCCTTGACGCCCAGATACACGCCCCGCGCGGTATACGGTCCCGGATCGCCGCCCGCCGCGCCCGATGCGACCGGCAGGCCAGACACATAGCGCGTCTGCCCCGCGATCACCTTCATCCGCGCTTCGGACATGCCGACATCCTCGGCCGTGACATAGCGCCCGCCGAGCGACTCGACCGCGCGTCCGAACGCTTCGAGCTGCGGCGTGGTGATGGTATCGCCCGGCTGCGCGGCCAGGATCACGCCCTTGCCGCCGCCCAGCTCCAGCCCGGCCATCGCGTTCTTGAAGCTCATGCCCCGCGACAGCCGCAGCGCGTCGGTGATCGCGTGCGCACCGCCGGCATAGTGCCAGAAGCGCGCACCGCCGGCGGCCGGCCCCAGATGCGTGGAATGCACCGCGATCACCGCCTGCAAGCCCGTCGCGGGATCGGTGAAGAGGTGGACGCCTTCATGGTCGTCGAAATCGGGCAGTCCCCAATCCAGCGTCATCAGCTTGAACTCATGTAAAGGAGTGGGGCGACCGACGGGACTTGAACCCGCAACTTCCGGCATCACAAGCCGACGCTCTAACCAATTGAACTACGATCGCCGCGAAGTGCGGGCCCCTACCGTTGCCGGCCCCGTATCGTCAAGGTCAGAACCGCCCTTCCGCTGTCAACCGCCACGCGCCATTGGTGTCGATGAAGCCCAGCGTCCCCAGCCGTTGCCCCAGCGCAGGGTCGGCAACGGGCAACGCAAATTCGGCGCGGTAACGTCCATCGGCTTCGACGCGCAGCGTAATGCCCTCCGCACCGGCCTGCCCCGTCAGCGGGATCAGCAGGCTCGTGCCCTCGCACCGGATCGATCCGGCCAGGCTCGGCGGCAGCGGCAGGCCGGCCGGACCCGGCCCCAGCGTCGCGCGCACCCGCCCCGTCGCCTCGACGCACGCGCCATCGGCGAAGCGGACGCTGACGCCGTCCAGATCGATGGCACTAACCGGCAGCGGCTGGAACAGGATGCCCGCCGCCAGCCCGGCGGTCAGTTCGTCGATCGCGACCCCGTGCCGCGTCATCGTCACCGCCCCGCGCAAAGCTCGCCCGGGCAGCGTCCCCGCGCCGTCCAGCTCGATCCGCGCCCGCCCCAGGAACAAGGGCCAGGGCGACAGATGCGCGCGCAGGTCCCCCAGCGGCAGCGCGCCGACCCGCGCCTCGCTGAGCGACCCCGACCAGATGCTCCCGCCCACCCGCCGCGCGGACAGACCCAGATCATCGACGCCGACCGCGCCCAGCACCAGCCGCATCGGCAGGAACAGCAGCAATGCCGCCAGCAAAAACGCGCCGAACAACGCCCAGGGGCCGGTCGTCAGCCGCAGCCGCCTCATGACCGACGCCCTTCGATCACCAGTTGCGCGGCAACGGTGCGGTCGCCATTGTCGGTCATGGTCGCCTGTTCGACCAGCAACCCGCGCGCTTCCAGCCCGGCGAGCCATCCCGTCAGCGCCGCCGGCCGCGCCGCCTGGATCGCGACGCGCACCCGGTTGGGCCCGTCCTCGGTCAGATTGGCGAGCGTGAAGCCGGCCTGGTCGGCGCGCGCGCGCACCGCATCGGCGACGCTCCCAGCGATCGGCGGGCGACGCCCCGCACCCCGGATCGCATCCACCGCCGTCTGCGTCTCGCCCAGCCGCACGACGGCATCGGCATGCCGCCCCCGCGCGCTCGACAGCCCGTCGCCGACCGGGCGGATGATCCCCGCCCACAGGATCACCAGCACCAGCAGCGCGACCATCACGATCAACAGCCGCCGCTCGCGCAGGCTGCGCGTG
>DASVUT010000418.1:0-1802 GCA_036386955.1 Sphingomonas sp.
CGCGCTGAACTCCTTGCGTGGCACCGGCGGCGGTGGGCTCAACCCGCTCGGCAAGCTGCGTTCGGCGACCGGGTTCGACCGGCTCCGCATCCTGGGGGCCGATGATGCCAGCGGCCGCGGCCAGGCGCTGGCGGCGGGGAAATACCTGACCGACGACATCTATATTGAGATCGTGACCGACGCCCGCGGCTTCACCGCGACCCAGTTGGAGATCGCGCTGACCCGCGCGCTCAGCCTGCTGACATCGGCGGGATCGTTCGGTGGGTCGAACGCGTCGCTGCGCTATTCGAGGGATTATTGATCCCGGCCTACGCGAGGGAGGCGGCGTGACCACGCATGTCGACGTCATCGTCGTAGGTGCGGGGCTGTCGGGTATCAGCACCGGCTATCACCTCCAGACGCGGTGTCCGGACCGCAGCTACCTGATCCTGGAGGCGCGCGGGGCAATCGGCGGGACGTGGGATCTATTTCGCTATCCCGGTATCCGGTCCGATTCGGACATGCACACGCTCGGCTTCTCCTTTCGCCCTTGGGTGGGGGACAAGGCCATCGCCGATGGGGCGTCAATCCGCGACTATGTTCAGGAGACCGCGTGCGACCAGGGGATTGATCGCAACATCCAATTCGGTGTGTCGGTCGCTACCGCCGCCTGGTCGACGGCCGATGCGCGCTGGACGATCGAGGCGATCGGGCCAGATGGGCCGGTCACCTATACCTGCAACGTGCTGTCGCTATGCGCGGGCTATTATGACTATGCGCAGGGCCATGCGCCGGTTTTCGCGGGGCAAGATGACTTCGTCGGCCAGATCGTCCATCCGCAGCATTGGCCCGAGGACCTCGACGTAACAGGCAAGCGGGTGGTGGTGATCGGCAGCGGGGCGACCGCCGTCACGCTGGTGCCCGAACTCGCGCGCACCGCCACGCATGTCACGATGCTCCAGCGATCGCCATCCTACGTCGTGTCGCGCCCTTCGCGAGACCGGATTGCCGACGCGTTGCGCCGGGTGCTGCCCGCGCGCACGGCCTATCGGTTGACGCGGTGGAAGAATGTCGCGGTGGCATCCTTTTTCTTTTGGCTCGCCATGACGCGCCCGGCTCAGGTGAAGCGTCGGATGATCGGGATGGTCCGCGCACAACTCGGCCACGACTACGACGTCGCGAAACATTTCACTCCCCGCTACAATCCTTGGGACCAGCGCGTCTGCCTCGTGCCCGACGCCGCTCTTTTCGATGCGATCAGGACAAGCCGTGTGTCGGTGGCGACCGACACGATCGACCGCTTCACGCCCGCTGGCATTCGGCTGTCATCTGGGCAGGAGGTCGCCGCCGATGTGATCGTCACTGCGACCGGGTTGCAGCTCAAGCTGGCCGGCGGGATCAGTTTCTCTATGGACGGGGTGCCGATCAGCCTGGCGGGGCGGCTCCAGTACAAGGGGATGATGTTCGATGGCGTGCCGAATCTGGCCGCGACCTTTGGTTACACCAATGCATCCTGGACGCTGAAGGCCGATCTGACCGCGCATTATCTGTGCCGGCTGCTGAACACGATGGCGAACAGGCGGATGCGGCAGATGACGCCCGTGAACAGCGATTCGGCGATGCCCCTCGCACCGTTTCTGGATTTCACGTCAGGCTATGTGCAGCGGTCGGCGGCGTTGCTGCCGCGGCAGGGGACACGCAAGCCGTGGAAATTGAACCAGAATTACGCGCTAGACATCGTGGCGCTGAGGTTCGGATCGGTTGACGACCAGATGCTGTTCTCGAACCCGGCACCCGCCGTTTGCAAGCCGTCTCGCGATGTC
>DASVUT010000419.1:0-2097 GCA_036386955.1 Sphingomonas sp.
CCCAGTTGGAGGGAATGACCAGCTCCTCCCCTCCGTCACCCCGGACTTGATCCGGGGTCCACGCGCAACACGGGCTGCAGGGCTGACCCAGCCATCATCGCATGGATGCTGAAACAAGTTCAGCATGACGACGAGCCGCGCTAGGCCAGCGCCATGCGCTTCACCGTCAACAACCAACCCGTCGAATACCGCCTGCCCCCCGAAACCCCGCTACTCTGGGCGCTGCGGGATGCGTCCAACCTGACAGGCACCAAGTTCGGCTGTGGCACCGGGCAATGCGGCGCGTGCACGGTCGACATCGACGGCGCGGCGCGGCGCAGTTGCCAAGTCGCGATCGGCGGCATTGAAGGCGCGGTGGTCACCACGATCGAAGGGCTGTCGCGCGATCGCACGCATCCGGTCCAGCTCGCCTTTGTCGATGCCAATGTCGGGCAATGCGGCTTCTGCGTGCCCGGCATGGTCATGGCCGCCGCCGCGCTGATCCGCCGCGTCCCCGACCCCGACGAGGATCAGATTCGCGCCGCGATCACCAACATTTGCCGCTGCGGCATCTATCCCCGCCTCATCGAGGCGATTCAGCGCGCCGCGCGTGCCGCCCGCGGTGAGGAAGTCATTCCCGCCGGACCGCGCCCCGGCATCGACCCCGCCGACGCGGCGCGGCTGGTGCCTGCCCTCGTCCCGCCATCGCGCTAGGAGTTGCAGCTTTCGCAATGCTGACAGGCGAGTTCAGCTTGCGCTCAACGCCCCTGCTCTATTCCGATCACATCATCGGGGCCGGCTCGTGCGCCGGCGGGTAAGGAATACACATGATGCGCAGATTTCTGACCGGCCTGCTCGCCGCCACCGCGCTGATGCCATCGGCTGGCGTCGCACAGGAGCTTCGCGTCGAGGCACAAGCCGAGGGTGGCCGCGACGTGCGCGAAATCCGCGCGCAGGCCCGCGCCGAGCGCCGCGCCCAGGCCGACCAGCAAGCCTCTCCCGCGCGCGAGGCACGGCGCGCCGAACGTCAGGAGCGCCGCGAGGCCCGTCCTGATCGCGGCGACATGCGCATGGAGCGCGAAGCGCGTCAGGCCCCTCAGGTTCAACAGCCGGTGCAGCAGCCCGTCCAGCAGGCCCGTCAGGTTCGGACGGACCGTCGCGACGGCCAAGGCATCGAACGCGGCGATCGTCGCTACTTCGAAAGCGCACGCGAAGCTGGCATCGTCCGTCGCGACCGCGCTGACCGTCGCGACGACCGCCGTGAGGCCCGCGAGGACCGGCGCGACGACCGCCGCGACGTTCGCGACGACCGCCGGGACGACAGGTTCGACCGCCGCGACGACAGGCGCGATTGGGATCGCAACCGGGGTGGCGGGTCGTTCGGCCTGGGCGGCGGCTTCGGCAACGATCGCTTCGACCGCCGCGACGACCGGCGGGATTGGAACGACAACCGTGGAAACTGGAACCGCGACTGGCGGGGCGATCGCCAGTTCGACTGGAACCGCAACCGGTTGAACAACCGTCAGGCCTATCGCCTGCCCCGCTATTACGCGCCCTATGGGTGGAATCGCGGCTATCAGCGCTTCTCGATCGGCATCCGCTTGTCGAACCAGCTCTGGGGCCAGAACTACTGGATCGGCGATCCCGGCATCTATCGCCTGCCGCCGGTCTGGGGCCCGTATCGCTGGGTGCGCTATTATAATGACGCGCTGCTGGTCGATGTCCGCAACGGCACCGTCGTCGACGTGGTGAACGACATCTTCTGGTAAGACTTGAAAACGGGCGGCGGCCCCGGCATCGATCCGACCATGTTCGGAAAGAAGCCGGGGTCGTCCTCCAAACATCGTCATCTCATCGCGCAGCAGGTCGCGCAGCGGCTCGACCGAAATCCAGCCGCGATCCGCGCGCCGGTCGATCCGCTGCTCTTCTACCAGATCCCCGATTATCTGGACGCCGCCCGGTGCGACGCGCTGATGGCGCTGATCGACGCGGGCCGACGCCCCTCCACTCTGTTGACCGAGCGCAATCAGCAGGGTTTTCGCACATCCGAAAGCTGCGACATGGATCGCCATTCGCCCGATGTCGCGCCGATCGACACCGGGCTCGCCGAACTGCTCG
>DASVUT010000420.1:0-2165 GCA_036386955.1 Sphingomonas sp.
CGACGGCGCGGCCGACGTCGCGATCCTGCACCATGTGCTCCATTTCGCGCAGCAACCGGGTGCTGCGATCACGGAGGCCGCACGCGTGCTGGCCCCGGGCGGGCGGCTGTTGATCGCCGACTTCGCGCCGCACGACCGCGAGGAACTGCGGACGCAGGACGCGCATGTCCGGCTGGGCTTCGCCGACGATCAGATCGCAGGCTGGGCCGATGCAGCGGGGCTGGCGATGGCGCGCGTGGAGACGCTGGGGGGCGGTGCGTTGACGGTGAAACTGTGGCTGGCGCGCAAGCCCGCATCAAGCAAGGCCGGGCGGGTCGGCACGACACTTCATGAGGTAAAGGCGGCATGACGATCTCGATCCCGCAACTCGAAGAGGCGCGGCATGCGCTGGCCGGCCCGCTCTACGCCGATGTCGGCGGCGATATGGACGTGAGCTTCGAATTCTTCCCGCCCAAGACGGAGAAGATGGAGGAACAGCTCTGGTCGTCGATCGCGACGCTCGCGCCGCTAGGGCCGCGGTTCGTGTCGGTGACCTACGGCGCGGGCGGATCGACGCGCGAACGCACGCATGCGACGGTGGCGCGGATTCAGCGCGAAACCCCGCTGGCGGCGGCGGCGCATCTGACCTGTGTCGAGGCGACGCGCGAGGAGGTGGACGAGATCGCGCGCGAATACTGGGCCGCGGGCGTGCGCCACATCGTCGCGCTGCGTGGCGACTCGCCCACGGAGGGGCCCTATGCATGCCATCCGGGTGGATACGAGAATGCCGCCGCGCTGGTGGCGGGGCTGAAGCGGCTGCATCCGTTCGAGATTTCGGTCTCGGCCTATCCCGAATGCCACCCCGATTCGGCCGACGCCGCCGCGGACCTCGATAATCTGAAGCGCAAGTTCGACGCGGGCGCCAACCGCGCGATCACGCAGTTCTTCCACGAGCCCGAAACCTTCTTCCGCTACCGCGACGAGGTCGCCGCGGCGGGGCTGGATTACGAGATCGTGCCCGGCATCATGCCCGTCACCAACTTCGCCAGCGTCCAGCGGATGAGCGCGATGTGCGGCACGGCGGTTCCTGCTTGGATGGCGCGGCTGTTCGACGGGCTGGAGGATCATCCGGCCGCACGGCAACTGGTGGCGGCGACGCTGGCGGCCGAATTGTGCCGCAAGCTGTATGCGGGCGGGGTGCGGCAGTTCCACTTCTACACGCTCAACCGCGCCGAGCTGGCCTATGCGATCTGCCACCTGCTGGGCGTGCGGGCACGGCCGGTGGCGCAGGTGGCGGCGGCATGACCGCGCGTGCGGCATTCCTGGCCGAAGCGGCCAAGCGTATCCTGGTCACCGACGGCGCGTTCGGGACCGAGATCCAGAACTGGAAGCTGTCGGAGGCCGATTACGCGGGCGACCTGGGGCTGGATCACGATCAGAAGGGCAATAACGACATCCTGGCGCTGACCAAGCCGGACGTGATCGAGACCATCCACCGCGCCTATTTCGAGGCCGGGGCGGACATTGCCGAGACCAACACCTTTTCGGCCAACATCATCAGCCAGGCCGATTATGGCGCGGAAAAGCTGGTGCGCGAGATCAACCTTAAGTCGGCGGGGATCGCGCGGCGGCTGGCGGATGAGTACCAGGCTCGCGATGGGCGGCCGCGCTTCGTCGCGGGCGCGATCGGGCCGACGAACAAGACCTTGTCGCTGAGCCCCGACGTCAACGATCCGGGCTATCGCGAGATCGATTTCGACCATCTGACCGCGGTGTACCGCGAACAGACCGATGCGCTGCTGGATGGCGGCGCGGACTTCATCCTGATCGAAACGGTGTTCGACACGCTCAACGCCAAGGCCGGCGTGATGGCGGCGATCGAGGCGGGCGAGGCGCGGGGCGTCGATATCCCCATCATGCTGTCGATGACGCTGACCGATCTGTCGGGTCGCAACCTGTCGGGGCATACGGTGGAGGCGTTCTGGCATGCGGTGCGGCACGCCAGGCCGCTGACGATCGGGCTGAATTGTTCGTTTGGGGCCGAACAGTTGCGCCCGCATGTGAAGGTCTTGTCGGACATCTGCGACACGCTGATCATGGTCTATCCCAATGCCGGGCTGCCCAATGAGCTGGGTGCCTATGACGAAGCGCCCGCCACGACCGCCGGACTGGTAGGTGAATGGGCG
>DASVUT010000421.1:0-3710 GCA_036386955.1 Sphingomonas sp.
ATCGCGGTCGGCACCTGCACCGCCGCCTTGCGCACGACATTCGCCAGCAGCCCGGCCGCCAGTCCCGCCGCCGCGCCCAAAGCTACGTTGCGCCCCACGCTGCCAGTTATCGTCTCGTTGTTCGTCGCCATCTCGCCTGCTCCCTTGTCGGACGTTCAACACAGCGGGGCAGGGTAGCGTTCCATCCTACCGGAACGGCGGCTCGTTGAACGCGCGCAGCTTGCGGCTGTGCAGCTTGGCACCCTCCTGACGCAACTGTTCGCACGCCTGGATGCCGATCCGCATATGCTCGCTGATCGCGCGTTCGTAGAAGCGGTTGGCTTGGCCGGGCAACTTGAGCTCGCCGTGGAGCGGCTTGTCGGACACGCACAGCAAGGTGCCGTACGGTACGCGGAACCTGTACCCCTGCGCGGCGATCGTCGCGGATTCCATGTCGATCCCGACCGCGCGGCTCAGCGAGAAGCGCAGCGCCGACTGCGTATAGCGCAGCTCCCAATTGCGATCGTCGGTGGTGACGATCGTCCCGGTGCGCAAACGGCGGCGCAGCTCGTCACCCGATTGACCCGACACGATCTCGGCGGCCTCGGCCATCGCGACCTGCACCTCGGCGATCGCGGGGACAGGGATTTCGGGCGGCAACACGTCGTCGAGCACATGGTCATCGCGTAAGTACGCATGGGCGAGCACGTAATCGCCGATCCGCTGCGATGGGCGGAGACCCCCGCAATGCCCGATCATCAGCCACGCCTCGGGCCGCATCACCGCCAGATGATCGCAGATCGTCTTGGCGTTGGACGGGCCGACGCCGATATTGACCAGGGTGATTCCGGTGCGGTCGTCGGCCATCAGGTGATAGGCTGGCATCTGGTGCCGGCGCCAGGCGCTGTCGGACACCATCTTGTCGGCATCGTCGCCGGCATGGATCATCACTCCGCCCGCACCCGACAGCGCGGTGAAGCGGCTGCCTTCGCCAAGCTGCGCCGCGCCCCAGCGGACGAATTCGTCGACATAGCGGTGGTAATTGGTGAACAGCACGAACCGCTGCGTGTGCTCGACCGGGGTGCCGGTATAGTGCCGCAGCCGCGCGAGGCTGAAATCGGTGCGCAGCCCGTCGAACAGCGCCAGCGGCCGCGCCCCGTCGCTCATCCACAAGCCGTCGGCGATCTCGTCGCCGATATGCGCCAGCTCGGTGGCGGGGAAATAGCGCGCGAGCTCGGCCGCGGAGACCTGATCGAGGCTCAGCGCATGGCCGGCATCCAAAACGTACGGGAAAGGGATCTCCTGACGCCCGCCGATGGCTTCCACCTCGACTTCGTAATCCTCCATCAGGAAGGTCAATTGCTCGATCAGGTAATCGGCGAACAGCGCGGGCTTGGTGACGCTGATCCGGTACGATCCGGGCGACACTAGCCGTCCGAACGAGCGCAGCGTCGACGGCCGCGATTGCTCGCCGCGATAGACCAGCCTGATCTCGGGGTAAGCGAAACACCCCTCGCGCCGCGCATCCCTGTCGGGAATGGTGCCGGCGGTCAGATACGCGTCGAGCGCGGAGCGCAGGCGCTCGACCGAGGCGGTGTAGAGGCGGTCGAGTTCGGCGACGATGGCGGCGGCGTGTGTCATCGCGGGCAGCTACGCCGGTGCGATACGCAGAGCAAGCCGCCGCGAAGGTGTCCGCCTACATCACGTCCAGCAGATGCTCCGCCGAACTGACATGGAACTCGCCGGGCGCGTCGACCGCCAGCGTGGTGACGATGCCGTTGTCGATGATCATCGCGTAGCGCTTGCTCCGCTCGCCCATGCCGAAGCGCGAACTGTCCGTCGTCAGCCCCAGCGCGCGCGCGAAATCGCCGTTGCCGTCCGCCAGCATCGTGATCCCCGCGGCATCGCCTGCCTTTGCCCAGGCGGCCAGCACGAACGCGTCGTTGACGGCCGTGCACGCGATCTCGTCGATGCCCTTGCCGCGCAGCGCATCGGCCTTGTCGACGAAGCCCGGCAGGTGCCGCGCCGAACAGGTCGGCGTGAAGGCACCCGGCACCGCGAACAGCGCCACGCGCCGTCCGGCGAAGTAGCTCGCCGCATCGACCTGCTCGGGGCCGTTCTCGGTCACCTTGACCAGGGCCGCGCTGGGCAACGGATCGCCGACGTTGATCGTCATCGTATAAGTCTCCTAGAACCGGGTCATGCCCGCGCCTGCGCCGAGCCGCCGCTGATTTCAACCATGGCGCGGCGGGAATCGAGTGCCTACCTCGCTCGGCATGAAACCCGCTTATCTTTCCGGCCAATTCCTGCTCGCCATGCCTGGCATGCACGACCCGCGGTTCACCCGCGCCTGCATCGCGATCTGCGCGCATGACGCCCAGGGCGCGCTGGGCGTGGGCGTCGGGTCACTGGTCGAAGGGGTGAGCCTTCACGATCTGCTGCGACAGCTTGACATCGATCCGCGCGACTGCGCCGATGCGCCGATCCACTTGGGCGGGCCGGTCGAGCCGCGGCGCGGGTTCGTGCTGCATTCGCGCGACTGGGGTGGGCAGGACACGATCGACGTGGCGGGGCGCTGGTCGCTGACCGGCACGCTCGACATCCTGCGCGCCATCGCGGAGGGGCGCGGTCCCACGCGCTGGCTCGTCGCACTCGGCTATGCGGGATGGGATGCGGGGCAGTTGGATGGCGAGCTTGCCGGGCCCGGCTGGCTGCACCTGCCCGGCGACGAGGCCTTGCTGTTCGACACGCCCGCGCTGGATCGCTGGGCCCGCGCCTTCGCCGGGGCGGGGGTCGATCCGCGGCTGTTGTCCGGCCTCGCCGGGACTGCCTGACAACATATAAAGATATCTTTATATTTGATTGGCGGGCTCGAAGGCGGTAGGGGAGCGGCAACTTTGGCAACATCGGAGCATTTCCCCGTGGCAACCGCGCTGGCTAGCAAGCCCAACGATTCCGTCGTCCGCGACATCTCCCTCGCCGATTTCGGCCGCAAGGAGATCGAGATCGCCGAGACCGAGATGCCCGGCCTGATGGCGCTGCGAGAAGAGTTCGGCGCGTCGCAGCCGCTGAAAGGTGCGCGGATCACCGGATCGCTGCACATGACGATCCAGACCGCCGTGCTGATCGAGACCCTAACGGCGCTGGGCGCGGATGTGCGCTGGGCAACGTGCAACATCTATTCGACGCAGGATCATGCCGCCGCCGCCATCGCCGCAACGGGCGTGCCCGTGTTCGCCGTCAAGGGCGAGACGCTGGCCGAATATTGGGACTATGTCGGCGACATCTTCAACTGGGGTGCCGACACCAACGGTACCACCGCGAACATCATTCTCGACGATGGCGGCGATGCGACCATGTTCGCGCTCTGGGGTGCCAAGCTGGAGGCCGGTCATGAACTGGGCGAGCCCGAGAACGACGAGGAGGTCGAGTTCCAACGCGCGCTCAAGGCGTATATCGCCAAGTATCCCGGCTATCTGACCGAGACCGTCAAGAACCTGAAGGGTGTTTCGGAAGAGACCACCACCGGCGTCCACCGCCTGTACGAGATCGCCAAGAAGGGCGAGCTGCCGTTCCCGGCGATCAACGTCAACGACAGCGTGACCAAGTCGAAGTTCGACAATCTGTATGGCTGCAAGGAATCGCTGGTCGACGCGATCCGTCGCGCGACTGACGTGATGCTGGCCGGCAAGGTCGCCTGCGTCGCCGGCTTCGGCGATGTCGGCAAGGGT
>DASVUT010000422.1:0-6546 GCA_036386955.1 Sphingomonas sp.
CGCTCGCCACCCAACAGGCGATTACGCTCTCGCATCGCCGCGTCATAGCGCGTGGCGTGGACCGCGTGGCCCGGATCGAGTGCCAGCACGAGCCGGTCGAGAAAGCGCCGTCGCTCACCGGCCGGCTCGACGAACAGCCGGTCGGTCGCGGGCGTCAACCACAAGACGGACAGCCATTCCGCCAGCGTCGTTGCGGCCGCGGTCGCGCCCTGGATTCGCACCACGCGGCGTTCGGGCGCGGCGGCGAGCGTGCCCGTCGCGAGCTCCACGCCTTCGCCGAGCGTCGCGGCGACTCCGAACCCGCCGGACCCACCCTGGCGCGCCATGGCCGACAGGTTAGCGCGGCGCAGGCCTCGGCCGGGTGCCAAGAGAGACACCGCTTCGAGCACATTGGTCTTGCCCGCGCCGTTTTCGCCCGTGAGCACGACGAAGCCGGGACCAAGCGTCAGCGTGAGCGCGGGGTGATTGCGAAAATCGGTAAGGACGAGGCGGGTGAGCAACGGTCAGGCGGGATGCACGACCACCCCAAGCGCGCGCGCCGCATCGGCCATGTCGCGGTCGAAGGTGGCAAGCGCGCAGCCTTGGTCAAGGATGATGGCAAGGTGGAGCGCGTCGGCGGCGCGCAGTCCACGCCGAGGCGAGTCGACGAGACCTGCGGCTTCGGAAAAGCGACCATGCGAAACCGGCAGAACGCTCATCTTGGCTTTTAATGCCGACCAGGCTTCGAGTGTATCGTAGCGCTGGTCTCCTACAATCGCACCCTGCCGCCGCTTCTGTGCCAAAGCGCTAGCAACTTCTGTGATCACCCAGTCGCTGATGCACAATGATGCGAACTGTCGTTGCAGCAACCACAACCGCGCCACGTCGGTGTGTACCTCTGTGGTGAGGAACGAAACCAACAGCGACGTGTCGCAATAGATCATCAATACCGATTATCCTTGCGCATATCTTCGACGAAACAGCCCGGATACATCGGCATGTCTTTGATCTTCTCGAAATATGCTTCCCAGTCGAAAACGTCGCGAACCGTCTCTGCCGGCGCGGCAACAAGACGTGCTACGACACGTCCGTCGCGCTTCAGGTTCACGTGCTCGCCGGCCTCCACTCGTTCGACTAGGTCGTCCAGCCGTTCGGCGGCATCGCGGATGGTATAGGCGTCCATGGCTTCACTCCTCGCCCCCGCAATCTAGGCGTGGCGATGCCCGCCGTCCATCACACCCGCATCGGCATCAGGACATAGAGCGCGGCCGCCTTGTCATTCTCGCGGATCAAGGTCGGGGCGGCGGCGTCGGCGAGGTGGACCTCGACCAGGTCGCCGTCGATCTGGCCGAGGATATCCATCAGATAGCGGCTGTTGAACCCGATCTCGAAGGGTGCCGCGACATATTCGCCGGGGACTTCCTCGGCCGCGGTGCCGTTTTCGGGGCTGGTGACCGACAGGGTGATGCGGTCGCGGTCGAGCGCCATCTTCACCGCGCGCGTCTTCTCGGTGGCGATGGTGGAGACGCGGTCGACGCCATCCTCGAACGAGCGCGGATCGAGCTTCAGGATCTTGTCGTTGCCGGTCGGGATCACGCGGCTGTAATCGGGGAAGGTGCCGTCGATCAGCTTGGAGGTCAGCACCGCCTGGCCAAGGTCGAAGCGGATCTTGGTGCCCGACAGCGACACGCCGACTGACCCGTCCACCTCGTCGAGCAGCTTGCGCAGTTCGGCGATGCATTTGCGCGGCACGATCACGTCGGGCATCCCTTCGGCACCCTCGGGCCGCGGCATGGTGATCCGCGCGAGCCGATGACCATCGGTCGCGGCGGCCTTCAGCACTGGCACGCCGGCGTCCTCCGACGCGTGGAAGAAGATGCCGTTGAGATAGTAACGGGTTTCCTCGGTCGAGATCGCGAACCGGGTCTTGTCGATCACCTGCTTGAGCGTTTCGGCGGGGAGTTCGAATTTGGTCGGCAGCTCCCCTTCCGCGATGACGGGGAAGTCGTCGCGCGGCAGCGTGCCGAGCGAAAACCGCGCGCGGCCCGCGACGATCGTCATCCGGCCTTCGGCGGCGGTGATCTGGACCTGCGATCCTTCGGGCAGCTTGCGCGCGATATCGAACAAGGTGTGCGCCGACACGGTCGTCGCGCCCGGCTGGTCAACGGCGGCCTGGACCGATTCGTTGATCTGGAGATCGAGGTCGGTCGCCATCATGCGCAGCGCACCCGCGGCGGTCGCCTCCAGCAGGACGTTGGACAGGATGGGGATGGTGTTGCGCCGTTCCACCACCGACTGCACATGGCTAAGCCCCTTAAGGAGCGTCGCGCGTTCGATCGTCGCCTTCATCTGATCCCCCAACCCGTCCGGGCCTATGCGGCGTCCGTCCTACCCGTGAAAAAGGGGCCGGAGCAAGCGCGCCCCAGCCCCTTCGGCGGATTCAGGTAAACAAGCGGTTCAGAAGCGGATGCCGTAGCTCGCCGCGATCTGGTGCCGGTCGGTGTCCACGTCGAACCGGCCGCTGGTCGCGCCGGAGCCATATTCGATCCGGCCGCGGTCATAGTTCGAGTAACGATATTCGACCTTGGCATAGGTGGTCGGGCTCAGCGCCCGCTCCACCCCCGCGCCCACACGCAGGCCGTCCAGCTCGAAATCGGTGTCGGTCGTCTGCGTCGTGCTGCCGGCGAGGACGTTCAGCTTGGAATTGGTGTATCCGCCCTTGGCATAGATCAGCGTCATCGGGTTCGCGAGCACGCCGATCCGGCCGCCGACATAGAAATCGCGGCCCTGACGCACGCGGCCGAAGCCGAACGTGTTGGTGTACTGACCCTGGCTGTTGCGCGCGGTCGATCCGGTGACTTCGCCCTCGACGCCGAGCACCAGCCCGCCGGAGGTCGCGATGTCGTAGCCGATGCCGCCGCCGAAGAGCAGACCGTCGATCGACTGGTCGTCCTCGCCATTGTCGTTGTCGACCGACGATCCGGCGCCGACACGGTCATAGCCCAGCGTCGCTTCGACACGCGGGCCGGTGAAGACCGGGTTGACGTCCTGCGCCAGGGCAGGCGTGGCGAGCGCCGATCCGGCGATGAGTGAGGCGATGATGATACGCATGGTGCTACTCCAGATGAATGGCTCCGGCTCCAGGCCGGGGAGTGCTGAATGGCCGATCGCACCGTGCGTTGCATGAACCTCACCTAAACACCCCAAGACGTTGCAATCGCGCCACAGGGGGTTGAAAGCGGGGCATGACGTTCCAGGCAAGACACGGTCGCGACTTCATCGCACGCCACGGCGAAACCGTGTTCAACGCTGCCGGGAGGATGCAGGGCGATCACCCGCACACGCCGCTGACCCGCACGGGCTTCGCGCAGGCCGACGGGATCGGCGCGGCGATGCGCCGGCTTCTGGGCCCTCGACCGGTTTTGACATTATGGGCGTCGCCGACGGGCCGGGCGTTGCAGACGCTGGCGATCATCACCGAACATCTGGAGCTCGACTGGCACGCCGCACGCACCGACGCGCGGCTGGTCGAGATCGGGATGGGAAGCTGGGGCGGGCGTTACTATGCCGAGGTGAAAGCGGAGGCAGGATCGATCATGCGTCCAGGCGGGCTGCTCGCACCATGCCCCGATGGCGAGGATTACCCCGCCGTCGCCCAGCGGGTGAACGGCTGGCTGGCGGACACCGATGAAGACGGCGACAGGCTGGTCGTCATGCACGGCTTTTCTAGCCGGGTGCTGCGCGGGAGCATGACAGGCGCGGGCGTCGATCCGGCGTGCGGGGTGCCCGTTGCGCCCGGGCTTCCGCAAGGATCGATCGTGCTGCTCGAGCGCGGGATCGAGAGCGTCGTTCACCGCGGAACGGGCTACGCCCCGGCATGAACTGGGCCGTGGCGGCGGCGATGCTGATGGTGAGCCAGGCGGCCGCGCGCGACCTGATCGCGGTGCATGGTGGCTGGGGCGCGTTTCGTGACCCCGATCACTGCTATGCCATCGCCCAGCCCGTCGGCCGTGGCGCCGCGCGCGGGAGCTTCGCCAGCGTGGCCACCTGGCCGCGAAAGGCGCTGCGCCAGTCGCTGCACGTGCGGTTGAGCCGGCCCCGCGACCGATCGGCCGGCGTGACGCTGTCGGTCGGCGAGCGACGCTTCGCGCTGGTGGCGGGCGACCGCGATGCCTTCGCCGCCGACGCGGCCAGCGACCGCGCGATCGTCGCCGCGCTGCGATCCGCGCGCAGCATGAGCATCGAAGCGGTTGGCCCCGGCGGCCGTCCCTTTGCCGACGTCTACGCGCTCACCGGCTTCGCCACCGCCGCCGACGCCGCCGCGATCGCGTGCATGGGGTTGCGCCGCTAAAGCCTGTCACGCGACACGTGGCGAAAAGCCCGCGCATACGCTATATCTCCCCGATGCAAACTGCTGCGAACCTTATGTCCATCCCCGGGCACGTCGATCCCGTGCCCGTGCCGCGCGCGGTTCCCGCGGCGCGGCCCGATGGGCGCGTCGATCTGGTCGGGCTGTCCAAGGACCAGTTGCGCGAGACTCTGGCCGCCGCCGGGCTCGATGCGCGTCAGGCCAAGCTGCGCGCCAAGCAGATCTGGCATTGGATCTATAACCGCGGTGCCACCGAGTTCGCGGCGATGACCGACATCGCCAAGGCGCAGCATCCCTGGATGGCGGAACGCTTCGTGGTCGGGCGGCCCGAGGTGGTCGAGGCGCAGGTGTCGACCGACGGAACGCGCAAATGGCTGCTGCGATCACCCGATGCGCAGGATTACGAGGCGGTGTTCATTCCCGACGCGGATCGCGGCACGCTGTGCGTGTCGAGCCAGGTCGGCTGCACGCTGAACTGCACATTCTGCCACACCGGGACGATGCGGCTGGTGCGCAATCTGACACCGGCGGAGATCGTCGGGCAGGTGATGCTGGCGCGCGATGCGCTGGGCGAATGGCCGTCCAGCCCTGAAGGGCGGATGCTGACCAACATCGTCATGATGGGCATGGGCGAGCCCTTGTATAATTTCGACAATGTCCGCGACGCATTGAAGCTCGTCATGGACGGCGACGGGCTGGCGCTGAGCAAGCGGCGGATCACGCTGTCGACGAGCGGCGTGGTCCCGATGATGGCGCGCGCGGGCGAGGAGATCGGCGTGAACCTGGCGGTGTCGCTCCACGCGGTGACGAAGGAGGTGCGCGACGAGATCGTGCCGCTGAACCGCAAATACGGCATCGAACAGCTGTTGCAGGCGTGCGCCGATTATCCGGGCGCCAACAACGCGCGGCGGATCACGTTTGAATATGTGATGCTCCGCGACAAGAACGACAGCGATGCGGAAGCGCACGAGCTCGTCCGGCTGCTGCGCCACTACAAGCTGCCCGCCAAGGTCAATTTAATTCCGTTCAATCCCTGGCCGGGTGCGGCGTACGAATGTTCGACGCCCGAACGCGTGCGGCGATTTTCGGAGATCGTGTTCGGAGGCGGCTTCTCGGCCCCTGTGCGCACCCCACGCGGACGCGATATCGATGCGGCGTGCGGGCAGCTGAAGACCGCGGCGCAGAAGAAGTCGCGGGCGGAAATGGACCGCGAGGCGGCGGCGTAGCGCGCGAGCCCTTCCGTTCGCCCTGAGCGAAGTCGAAGGGCATGTGCGGGTGCTTCGACTTCGCTCAGCCCGAACGGAGGTGGGAGGCTCAGCAGAAACGCAGTTGGGAGCGGTGGCTACGAAATGCCGACCTACCGACTCTCCCCCGCGAAGCTCAGCTCCAGCCGCTTGCTGTTCGGCGGCACGTCGAGCTTGGCCGAGTTGAAATCCACCGCGCCCCCGGGGGCCAGCGTGCGCTGTTGCGGGGTGATCGTCCAGCTATAGACAATGCGCCCTTGTGCGTCGTGAAGTTCGGCGCGGATGTCGGGCACACGCTGGCGCGAGGCCGACGGATTAGTCACCTGACCGCTGACCGCGAACAGTTCGCTGCCATTCTCCAGTTCACGGCGCTCGATGGGGTTGTCGCGCAGCAGCAGCGGCGTTTCCGCGACCCCTATGGGTAATCCCAGCCGCGCCGCGAAGCCCGGTGCGCCCGACCAGATGATCGCGCCGACCCCCGCCAGCATCAGCGCCCCCGCGCCAAACGCCGCCACCGTCCACCGCCGCGCGCGATTGCGGCGCGGGCGAAAGGGCGCGGTATGCGCGAAGGCGTCGAAGCGCGGCTCGGGTGCCGGATCCGGCTGGACCAGCGACGGCTCGACGGTAACGGAGATCGGCGGGGCAGGGGGCTCGGGCGTGTCCGCCTTGGCCAGCGGCACGCGCGGGGGCGCGGGCGGAGTCGGGGGCTGTGGCGCGGGTGCCGGCGATGCCGCCGCCGCGTCGAATGGTGCAGGTCCCTGGAACCAGCTATGGCGGCAAGAGGCGCAGCGCACGGTGCGCCCGTCGACGCCGATCGCGCTGTCGGGCACCAGATAACGGGTGCGGCATTCCGGGCATTCGAGGATCATGTGGCACGCTTTACCGCTGGCCGCCGGGGCCCGGCCGCTTTGCGTGTCTAGATTGGCACGGCCGCGCGCGCACTGGCAAGCGCCC
>DASVUT010000423.1:0-3039 GCA_036386955.1 Sphingomonas sp.
CGTCGCAGCAGAAGGGGATGGTTCCAGGACGGTCGCCAAGAGCATCAACAGGACATTGGCTAGGTCCGCGCCGTCGATCGGTATCTGACCGCCGGGCGTTCGTGCCTTCGGTTCAGCGGCCGCTATCGCCTGCTGCAGGACGGGGATCAGCTTTTCGACGAAGATCTCGTCCGTGATGGCGGGCCAGGTGACTGTCACGGTCATGCGCCTATCTTGCGTGCCGACGATGGTGGATCAACAGATTGGTCCAGAACCAGGCGAGTGAGGTTTTCGGTCGACTGTTGGCATATAGCGACTTCCACGGGAGACCATCTGCGGTCGTGATCAGGCCTCGATACCCGACGAAGCGAGCTCAGCGCAGATGCTCGACCTTCAATCCCTTGACCTTGACCTTGCGCCACTCGGTATCGGTGGTGAGGGCAGGGACATCAAGGCTGAGCGCGAGCGCCATGCAGGCCTTATCGCCAAGGCCTCGTCCGAACTGCTTGGTCTGCTCATGAAGGGCGGCAGCGGCGTAGGCAGCCGCGGTGTCATGCGCGCGCACGTCGAGACGCAGCTCGCCGAGCAGCTCCCGGATCACCGGCTCCTCCAGCCCGCTGGCGAACAGCTCCTTCACGATCTCGTGCAGGTTCACCGCAGAGATAGCGGCTCGGCCGATATGCTCGATCACCTTGTCACCGCCAGGCTCGTCGCGGATGAGCGCAAGCACGGCTGATGCGTCGAGAACTGCCGATGTCACTGCTGCACCTCATCGCGCTTGAGCTCCGGAGCCTCACCATTCTCCCGCGCCACTTCCTCCTTTCGCTCTTCGAGAAAATCGGCTGTCGAGCGATCGCCCATGGCATGCTGGCGGTAAAGGGCCCGAGCTCGCGTGACCCCGTGCCCGACCGGTGTCAGACGCACTTCGTCGTTGTCGAGCGTGAGAATGACCTTGCTCTCGCCTTTCAACCCCATCGCCTTACGCACGGAGGAAGGCAGGATCATACGCCCGTTCTCGGCCACTCGGATATCCATTATCGTCGCCATGGCATTCACACTACCTCATGTCCGTCAACCAAGAGCCAAGTGTCACTTTTGGAATAGCGGCGCAACCTACAAAGGAGCTTAGATTGCATTGGGTCAACATAGGTGCGTCTGTTCGGGTTTGCTCGAGTAGGACACCTACGCGGCAAGGCTGTAATGACCTCCAGTGGTATCTGGCGCTACTCTGTCACTGTTAGCTGCCGTGCCAATCGAGCTGACATGCACCGAGGCGCCTTAGATGCTCTGGTCCAACGCTTGTACCAAACGGCATAGCTCGGAACCGTCCACAAATCGCCTCGCTTCCTTTCTGGACGGTCATGCTTTATGGACCGGTTTTCTGGACGGTTTGAGATCACTTGAGGCAGTTTGATTGATGCCGTCTCTAAACCGGACGATTGATGGACAACAGGAGGCAGCTTGCCAGACGTACTTGGTTACGCGCGCGTATCGACCATTGACCAGGAGCTGGAGGTGCAGCGTCGCAGGCTTCGCGATGAGGCTGGCGCGATCCGGGTGTTCGACGACGTGATCTCGGGAAAGCAGTTCGAGCGCCCGGGTCTGACCGCGCTCATCGACTTCGCGCGCCCAGGTGACATCGTGTGTGTCGTGCGACTCGATCGGCTCGGGCGATCGTTGAAGGAGCTGCTCGAAACGGTGGACGGGTTCAAGGGTAGAGGGCTCGCGTTCCGGTCGCTCGAGGAACGGCTGGATACTGCGTCCGCTGCAGGCGAGCTCGTGTTCCATGTCTTTGGCGCGATCGCGCATTTCGAGCGGCGCCTGATCGTCGAGCGAACCCGGGACGGGCTGTCCGCTGCCCGTGCCCGAGGCAAGGTCTTCGGCAGGCCACCGCTCGATCAGGAAATGCTCGCCTCCGCGCTCAAGCTGATCGACGCGGGTGTGCGGCCAGCCCAAGCCGCCAAGCAGCTCGGGCTAGGTCGGTCTACTTTGTATCGCGAACTGGCCGTCCTGCGGAGGACGGTGCCGAGCACGCCAACGCTCGATGACACGGAGGCTACGGAGGAGGCGGCACTGTTGCCTGGTCCAGTATAGGGGGAAGCGCAGCTTGTGGATCAAACGCCGGTCTGACCGACCAAGACCGTGGTGGAGGTGACTCGTTCCGCGACGAAGCCCAGCGTCGCTGCCGGAGGCGATCATGACAGAGACGCGCCTCGCAAGACTGTGCTGACACCGCCGAGGGTCCGAAGCGTTTGCGAGGACGCGTATCTGAGCCAGGCGCGTTGAACAAACATCTAAACCCCACGACAGGTTGTATCTCGCCGCCTGAATAGGGCGCCAAGCCAAGGGGTCGGCGCTTGCTCAATTGAACGTTGTTCGCCGTAAAGAAATCGAGACACCGTTTTGAGCAAGGCCTTTGATATGCAGCTCGAACGAGCCGAATAGCTTATTCTCTCAGCTACCGGATCACTTAGTTGCTTGGCTATGATGACGAACTTGAATCATCGTATTTTCTGCTTTCGTTCTCGTCGGTCCCGACTCATAGAATCACAATGCCGATCGCGCCCGAACATCGCTGGCTGTACCCGATCGACTGGCGCGAGCTGTCGAACCTCGTTCGGTTCGGCCGCGCCAAAGGGCGGTGCGAGCATTGCCGACGCCCACACGGCCGCGACCCGCTGCATCTGGGGGATGGCACCTGGTGGGACGAGAACGCCGCAACCTGGCGCAATGGGCGGGGTAGGGGGCTTCGCTACTTGCCGACACCGGACGCGCTGCCGGTCGACCAACTTGAATTTGCCGGCATCGCCCCGCCTTCGCCGCTGCTCACGACGCGCGTTGTCTTAGCCAGTGCGCACCTGAACCATGATCCCGGCGACAATCGGCCGCGCAACCTCGCCGCATTATGCCAGCGCTGCCACATGATCCACGACGCGGCCGAGCATCGTCGGCGCCGCTGGTTCAACGCCTTCCGGCTGCGCGCGATCGGTGACCTGTTCAGCTAAGGCTTCGGCAAATTGTCCACGTCATAGTATTTTGAACAGTTACACGTGGGCGAGA
>DASVUT010000424.1:0-5791 GCA_036386955.1 Sphingomonas sp.
GCGCGCATGTCGCCGGGGCATCGCATGGATGCCGGATCAAGTCCGGCATGACGGGATGGACCATGACCCAAGACCGCATCCTGTCCGCGATCGCGATGCGGCTCGCCTCGGCGGCGATGTTTTCGCTGATGAACGTGGCGATCAAGCTGGCCGAGCGGTTTGGTGCGGGGTTGGTGGAGATCCTGTTCTGGCGACAGTTCGGGGCGTCGATGCTGGTCGTGGCCGTCGTCGCGAGCGGCCCCGGCTTTGGCAGCCTGCGCACCGAACGTCTGCCCGCCCACCTGCTGCGCTGCGCGGTGGGATTGGGCGCGATGGCGCTCTCGTTCTCCGCGCTGCTCGCCTTGCCGCTGGCGGAGGCGACGACGATCGGGTTCTCGATGCCGATCTTTGCGACATTGCTGGGCGCGCTGGTGTTGCGGGAGCCGACTGGGCGGTGGCGCTGGGCCGCGGTGCTGGTGGGGTTCGCCGGTATCGTCGTGGTGGCGCAGCCCGGCGGCGATCGCTTCCCGCTCTGGGGCGCGGCGCTGGGGCTGGCCGGCTCCTTCGCGACGGCGGGGGTGATGATCCTGCTGCGGCGGATCGGGCGGACGGAGGCACCGATGACGACGGTGTTCTGGTTCTCGGTGCTGTCGTTGGTGCCGCTGGGCGCCGGCTATGCCTTCCTCGCGCAGGCGCATCCGTGGCCGGTCTGGGCGCTGATGCTGGCGATCGGGTTGCTCGGCGGGGTCGCGCAACTGGCGATGACGGGCAGTCTGGCCCGGGGGCCCGTGTCGGTCGTGGTGCCGATGGACTATACGTCGCTGGTCTGGGCGGCGCTGCTCGGCTGGCTGGTATTCGACACGCTGCCGAGTGCGGCGACCTGGATCGGCGCGCCCATCGTCATCGCGAGCGGCCTCGTCATCGTGTGGCGCGAGCGGGTGCGCCACGCCGAAGCGGTGCGCACCCTCGTGCCGGAGGAATGAGTTACTCCGCGGCTTGCGCCACCGGCACCGGATCCTTGTACACCAGGATGGGCTTTCGCGCGGCCGCCGTCTCGTCGAGCCGGCTGCGCGGGGCGAAATGGGGCGCGGACTTGAGCGTGGTGTCGCCGGCCTGGGCCCGCTCCGCCACGCTGCGCAGCGCACCGATGAACTGGTCGAGCGCGGCCTTGCTTTCGGTCTCGGTCGGCTCGACCAGCATCGCCCCGTGCACGACAAGCGGGAAATACACCGTCATGGGGTGATATCCCTCGTCGATCAGCCCCTTGGCCACGTCGAGCGTCGAGAAGCCCTCGGCCAGGTTGTTGTCGGAAAACAGCGCCTCGTGCATGCACGGCCCCGAGCCTGCGAAGGGCGCATCGAGCACGTCCTCTAGGCTGCGGAGCACGTAATTGGCGTTGAGTACCGCGTCCTCGGCCACCTGGCGCAGACCGTCCGCGCCGTGGCTGAGGATATAGGTCAGCGCGCGGGTGAACATCCCCATCTGGCCGTGGAACGCGGTCATCCGGCCGAACGAATGCGGATGCCGGTCCTCGACGCTTTCCTCTTCGACAAGCGTGATGTGGCCGTCGGCATAGCGTTCGGTGAAGGGCAATGGGCCAAAGGGGCTGAGCGCCTCGGACAGTACCACCGGCCCCGAACCCGGGCCGCCGCCGCCATGCGGGGTGGAGAAGGTCTTGTGGAGGTTGATGTGCATCGCGTCGATGCCAAGGTCGCCCGGCCGCACGCGCCCGACGATCGCGTTGAAGTTCGCGCCGTCGCAATAGACATAACCGCCCGCGGCATGGACCGCGTCGGAAATCGCCTTCATGTCGCGCTCGAACAGCCCGCAGGTGTTCGGGTTGGTGATCATCACCGCGGCGACGTCAGGCCCCAGCCGCGCCTTCATCGCGGCGAGATCGACGCGGCCTTCCGCGGTGGCGGGGATGTTCTCGACCGTGAAGCCGGCGAACACCGCGGTGGCGGGATTGGTGCCGTGCGCCGATTCGGGCACCAGCACGACCTTGCGCGTTCCCTCGCCCCGCGCCTCGAGCGCGGCCTTGATGCACAGCATCCCACACAGCTCACCATGCGCGCCCGCCTTGGGGCTCATCGCGACGCCGTGCATGCCGGTCAGCTCGATCAGCCAGACGGCAAGCTCGTTGATCACGGCCAGCGCACCCTGCACGGTATCGACCGGCTGGAGCGGATGGACATCGGCGAAGCCGGGCAACCGCGCCATCTTCTCGTTCAGCCGCGGGTTGTGCTTCATCGTGCACGAGCCGAGCGGGAAGAGCCCCAGGTCGATCGCGTAGTTCTGGCGGCTGAGGCGGGTGTAATGGCGCACCGTCTCGGGCTCCGACAGGCCGGGCAAGCCGATCGGCGCGGTGCGCGCGAGGCCATTCAGTCTGTTCTTGAGCCCCTCCCCTGAAGGGAAGGGGTTTGAAGCGAAATCCACCCCCGTCGTGCTGGTGTCGCCGATCTCGAAGATCAGCGCTTCTTCCAGCATCAGCGCCTTGTTGCCGGTGTGGGTGGGTGCCGCGGTGGTGCCGCGCGCGGGGGCCTGGGGGCGCCAGCCGCTCTGGTTGATCGTCATGCCAGTATCTCCTGAAGCGCGGCCGCGAACGTTTCCACGTCCTGCGCGCTGGTCGTTTCGGTTACCGCGACGACGAGGCCGTTCGCCAGCGTCGCCTCGCCCGGATAGAGACGGCCCAGCGACACGCCCGCCAGGATGCCGCGATCGGCGAGCGTACGGACGACGGGGCGCGCCTCGACCGGCAGACGCAGCGTGAATTCGTTGAAGAAGCTGTCGGTGACCAGCTCGACGCCCGGGATCCGCGCCAGCCGTTCGGCCGCCGCGACCGCGCCGGCGTGGTTCGTCTCGGCCAGCGCGCGCAGGCCCGCCTCGCCCAGCAGGGTCATGTGGACCGAGAAGGCGAGCGCGCAGAGCCCGGAATTGGTGCAGATGTTGCTCGTCGCCTTTTCGCGGCGGATATGCTGTTCGCGCGTCGACAGCGTCAGCACGAAACCCCGGCGGCCGTCCGCGTCCACCGTTTCGCCGCACAGCCGGCCGGGAAGCTGGCGAACATATTTCTCCTTGCACCCGAACAGCCCCACATAGGGTCCGCCGAACTGCAGCCCGACGCCGATCGACTGGCCTTCGCCCACGACGATGTCGGCGTCCATCTCTCCGGGCGAACGGATCGCGCCGAGCGCCACGGGTTCGGTGACGACCGCGATCAGCAGCGCCTTCCTGGCATGACAGGCATCGGCCAGCGGCCGCAGGTCGGCGATGCGGCCGAGGATATCGGGATATTGCACGACCACGCACGACGTATCGTCGTCGATCGCGCCGATCAGCCGGTCGAGATCGGTGTCGGGGCCAAGCGTCGGCGCGGCGGTTTCGAGCAGGTCGCCGGTATATTTCGCCATCGTCCGGGCGACCGAGACGTAATGCGGGTGGAGCCCCGACGACAGGATCGCCTTGCCGCGCCTGGTGATCCGCCGCGCCATGCCGATCGCCTCCCAACAGGCGGTCGATCCGTCATACATCGACGCGTTGGCCACATCGGTGCCGAGCAGCCGCGCGACCTGCGTCTGGAACTCGAACAGCATCTGCAACGTGCCCTGCGCGATTTCGGGCTGGTACGGCGTGTAGGCGGTCAGGAACTCGCCGCGCTGGATCAGATGGTCGACGGAAGCGGGCACATGATGGCGGTACGCGCCGCAGCCCAGGAAGAACGGCACTTCGCCCGCGACCATGTTCCGCCGGGCCAGCTTGGTCATGTGCCGTTCGACCGCCATCTCGCTGGCATGCATCGGCAGGCCGTGGATCGGCCCGTCGAGACGCGCCGCTTCGGGCACGTCGACGAACAGGTCGTCGATCGTCGCGGCACCGATGACGCCGAGCATGGCATCGCGGTCGGGCTGGGTAAGCGGCAGGTAGCGCATCAATTATCCTTGGTCGGAGTGACCACAATCTTGAGGGAAACAGGAGTGATGTCTGGTGCCCGATCACTGCAGAAAGTTCGAAAACCACGGCATTGGGAACTCATGACGCCCGTCAAGCGCACCTGCTTCCCCGAACTGGTGTTCAAAGCGGTTTCCGCAAGCGTCTCCGAAGCGATCGAAAGATGAGCACCGGGAGGCCAGTCCTGACCTTTCCTCGTTGGTGTCGGAAAGATCGCGCATGACATCCCGCCGCATGGATCACTGAGCCAGCCCTGAACGGTGATGGTGTATCCATTAAGCGACGCAATATCTGCCTCCGCTTCATCTACGGTGATGGGAGTGTACGGGTCCGGCGCAGCCTTTGTGCACGCGCTACAACAGAGCAGCGCAAGGCCGAGGTAGAGCCGCCCAACGTTGATCACAGCTTCGCGACGAACGCTTCGTAGCTGGTCTCGTCCATCAGATCGGCGAGTTCGTCCTCGTCCGACAGTGTCAGGCGGAAGAACCAGCCGTCGCCCTCGGGATCACTGTTCACCAAATCGGGCTGGTCGGTCAGCGCGGAATTGCCCTCCAGCACCTGGCCCGACACCGGCGCATAGACGTCGGATGCGGCCTTGACCGATTCGACCACGGCGGCCTCGTCGCCCTTGGTCAGCTCGCGACCGTCGGCCGGGACATCGACGAACACGATGTCGCCAAGCTGGCTCTGCGCATATTCGGAAATGCCGACGGTGCCGATCGGGCCGTCGACTTCGATCCATTCATGATCTTGCGTGTAATAGCGCATGTCAGTTTCCTTTACGGACGTAACGATGGGGAACGAAGGGCATGCCGGCGACGGTCGCGTCATGCACCTTGCCGCGCTGGAGGAGGCGGACGGGCGTGCCCGGCACCGCGAGTTCGGTCGGCACATAGGCCATCGCGATCGGCGCGCCGACCGAGGGCGCGAACCCGCCGCTGGTCACGCGCCCGATGGTCGCACCCTCCGCATCGACGACCGACGCACCTTCGCGCACCGGCTGACGCCCGGCGACGAGCAGGCCGACACGCTTGGCCGCGGGGCCGTGTTCGCGCTCGGCCAGGATGCGCTGCGCACCCGCGAAGTCCGCGGCCTCGCGCCGGCGCTTGGCGAGCGCGAAGCTCAGATCGGCCATCACCGGCGTCGTCTCGGGGTCGAGATCATGTCCATACAGCGGCAACCCCGCCTCCAGCCGCAGCGAATCGCGCGCGCCCAGCCCGATCGGCTTGACCTCGGGCTGCGCGACGCACGCATCGGCGAAGGCGGCGGCGTGTTCGGCCGGCAGCGAAATCTCGAACCCGTCCTCGCCGGTATAGCCCGAGCGGCTGATCCACAGCGGCACGCCGTCCCATGCGAACGCGCCCGCGGTCATGAACACGAGGCTCTCGACGCCGGGGACCAGGCGGGACAGCGCGTCGACCGCCTTGGGCCCCTGCAGCGCGAGCAGCGCCTGTTCGTCCTGCAGGTTGAGCGTGATGTCGTCGGTGATGACGTCGAGCAGCACGCCGATATCGTCATATTTGGTCGCGCCGTTGACGACCATGTACAGCTCGGCATCGCCCTCGAGACCTGTACGCCGCGTGATCATCAGATCGTCGAGCACGCCGCCGTCCTCGTTCAGCAGCAGCGAGTAGCGCATCCGGGTCTCGGCCAGACCCTGGATGTCGCCGGGCAGCACCGCTTCCAGCGCGCGGTCGGCACCTTCGCCGGTGAAGACGAGCTGCCCCATATGGCTCACGTCGAACAGGCCCGCCGAATCGCGGACCCAAAGATGCTCGGCCATGATGCCTTCATACTGGATGGGCATGTGATAGCCGGCGAAGGGCACCATGCGAGCGCCGCTGGCGCGGTGCCAGCCGTCTAG
>DASVUT010000425.1:0-3972 GCA_036386955.1 Sphingomonas sp.
CACGCCCGCCGGTGGACGCATCTTGCTCCACGCCGACGGCAACGCCACGCGGGCGCGGATCGTGGTGTCCGACGACGGCCCCGGGCTAGACGAGGCTGGCGTCGCGCACGCCTTCGACCGCTTCGCCGAACCCGAGATCAAGGCCACCGGCGAACGCGCGCTTGGCCTGGGACTGCCGCTCGCCAAGCAGTTCGTCGAAGCGCATGGCGGTACGATCGCGCTGGTGTCCGAACCAGGGGCGGGCACGCTGGTGACGGTGGAGTTGCCGCGGCGTTGAGCGTGCGAGGTCCATTGATGCTGGCCGATGCCGCGGCGACGCACGCGCTCGGGCGCTTGCTCGCGGGTTGCGTCCGCGCGGGCGACGTGATCGCGCTCGAAGGGCCGCTGGGTGCGGGCAAGACCAGCTTGGCGCGCGGGCTGCTCGCGGGGCTGGGCCTTGAGGGCGAGGCCCCGAGCCCCAGTTTCGCGATTGTTCAGCCTTATGCGCCACCCGAGCTCCGCCTGCCGGTTCTCCATGTCGATCTGTACCGGATCGACGATCCCCTCGAGCTGGACGAACTCGGCCTGGACGATGCGCGCACGGACGGCGTGCTCATCGTCGAGTGGCCGGAGCGTGCCGGACAGAGCGCATGGCCTGACGCGCTGGTGCTGCGGTTTGCCATGGCGGCCGGGGGCGGGCGCGCCTTGACAGCGGTGGTGCCGCCAGCTTGGGAAAACCGATGGCCGACATGACCCCGCCGCCCGGCGCGCCTTCGTTCCTCGCCGCGCATGGCTGGGGCGGGGCGCGGATCGATCCGCTCGCCGGCGACGCCTCGTTCCGCCGCTACTTCCGAATCGTGGGTGCCGGCCGGACGGCGGTGCTGATGGACGCACCGCCGCCGCATGAGGATCCGCGCCCCTTCGTCGCGGTCGCGCGCTGGCTGCGCGATCAAGGCTTTGCCGCGCCCGCCATCCTGGCGGCCGACATCGACCAAGGGCTCGTCCTGCTGGAGGATTTCGGCGACGCCCGCATGCGCGAGGCGATCGACGCCGATCCGGGGGCCGATGCGCGCTTCTACGAACCCGCCGTCGACCTGCTCGTGGCGCTGCATGGCCACCCTGCTGCGCCCGTCGATCCTTATGATCGCGACACGTTGCAGCGCGAAGCGGCCCTGTTCGTCGACTGGTATTGCCCGGCGGTCGGGCTGGACGTGGACGGGCCGGGCTATATCGCCGCCTGGGATGCCGTGCTCGACCGCACCGTACCCGCGAACCCGGTCACGGTACTCAGAGACTATCACGCCGAAAACCTGATGCTGGTCGGGGAGGATCGTACGCTCGGCCTGCTCGACTTCCAGGACGCGCTGGCGGGGCATCCGGCCTATGACCTCGTCTCGCTGCTTCAGGACGCCCGGCGCGACGTCGATCCGGCGGTGGAGGCGACGATGCTGGCCCGGTACCGTGCGGCGACGGGGGCGGGGAGCGACTTCGTGAACGCCTATCATATCCTCGGTGCGCAGCGGAACGCCAAGATCATCGGCATCTTCACGCGGCTGTGGCGTCGCGACGGCAAGCCACGCTACCCGACGCTGTGCCCGCGCGTTTGGACCTATCTTGAGCGCGATCTGGCTCAGGACGTGCTCGCCCCTGTTGCCGCCTGGTTCGACGCCAACATCCCGCCGGCGCGTCGCGGCGACCCCGAGGCGTTGAGCCGTTGACGCGGCAATTGGCGCTGAGGCCCGATCCCGGCGGCACGGTTCCGTTCACGGCGATGGTGATGGCGGCGGGGCTCGGCAAGCGGATGCGTCCGCTGACCGCGACTCGGCCCAAGCCCCTGGTCTCGATCGCGGGAAAGCCGCTGATCGACCACACGCTCGACCATCTGGTCGGCGCGGGCGTGCGGCGCGCGGTGGTCAACGCGCATTACCTCGCCGACGTGCTGGAGGCGCATGTCGCGCGGCGTCGCGATATCGAGATCGTGATGTCGGACGAGCGCGCCGAGCTGCTGGAAACCGGCGGTGGGTTGATGAAGGCGCGCCCGCTGCTGGGTGACGATCCGGTGCTGGTCGTGAACAGCGACAATCTGTGGGTCGATGGGCCGATCAACGCGCTCAAGCTGCTGGCGTCGCGGTGGGACGATGCAGCGATGGACGTGCTGCTCCTCATGGTCCCGTTCGCCCGTGCTTACTGCAATCGGGGACTGGGCGATTTCCATCTGGGCGCGGACGGTCGCATCGTGCGGCGGCGGCAGCCGGGGCGTGTCGCTCCCTTCACCTATATCGGTATCCAGATCCTCCATCCGCGGATCCTGCGCGACGCTCCCGAAGGCGCATTCTCGACGAACCTGTTCTGGGACCGCGCGATCGCGGCGGGGCGGGCCTTCGGTCAGGTCCATCAAGGGCTGTGGTTCGACATCGGCACGCCGCGAGCAATCCCGGTCACAGAGGCGATGCTGGCCGATGGCTGACCGGCTCGGCCTGTTCACCATTCCCGCCACGCGCAGCTTCGCCGATGCGCTGGTCGCCGGGCTGATCCGCCGCGCCGGGCCCGAGCCTTTGGCGCTCGCGCGCGGCATCGTGCTGCTCCCCAACAACCGCGCCGTGCGCGCCGTGACCGATGCGTTCGTCCGCGCCAGCGGCGGCGCGCTGCTGCTCCCCCGGTTGGTCGCGCTGGGCGATCCGGAGGCGGGCGAGGCCGCGGGTGCTGCGATCGACGCCGCCGATGCCGATCCGGTCCTGCCTGCGGTGCCCGCCTATCGCCGGCGCATGATCCTGGCGCGGCTCGTCGCGGAGGAGCGCGTGGCGGGCGTTCGGCCCGACCCTGCGGAATCGGTGCGGCTGGCGGGCGATCTGGCGCGCACGCTCGATCAGTTGCTGGTCGAAGAGGTCGCACCGACGCGGCTAGCAGCGATCGAACTCGGCCCCGAGCTGACCGAGCATTGGTCGCGGGCGCTGGAGGCGTTCACCGTGCTGACCGACCGCTGGCCCGCCGAGCTCGCGCGGATGAACATGGTCGATGCCGCGACCAGGCGGGCACGGCTGTTGGACGCGCTGGCGGCCCGCTGGCGCGTGACCCCGCCGCCCTTCGTCTGTGCGGCGGGCGTGACCGACCCCGCTCCGTCGGTCGCGCGCCTGTTGCGGACGGTGGCCGGGCTGCCGAACGGGAGCGTCGTGTTCGCAGGGCTCGATCTCTCCATGGACGCCGAGGAGTGGGACGCGCTGGGCCCGTTCGCGCCCGATCCGTCAACGGGTCTGGTCCGGCGCTCGATCGAGACGCACCCGCAATTCCACCTCAAGCTTCTGCTCGATCGCATGGACGTCGCGCGCGGCGAGGTCGCGACCTGGCGCGATCGCGGCGGGCCCGACAGCGATGCCGCGCGCGGCCGGGCGATCGCCAATGCGCTCGCCCCGGCCGAGTTCACCGGCCGCTGGACCGGCCTCGCCGCGGCCGATCGCCGGCTGACCGGCGTGTCGGCGGCCGAATTCGCGACCCCGGCCGAAGAGGCGCAGGCGATTGCCCTGGCGCTGCGTGGCGCGCTGGAGGTGCCGGGTCGCACCGCAGCGCTCGTCACCCCCGACCGCGCGCTCGCCCGGCGGGTGGCGACCCACCTGACGCGGTGGAACATCCGCATCGACGATTCCGCAGGGCAGCCCTTGTCGATCCTGCCGCCCGGCACCTTGCTCGTGGCGCTGGTGGAGGCGGTGGCGCAGGACCTGGCACCCCCCGCCTTGCTGGCGCTGCTCAAGCACCCGCTGGTGCGCGCCGGGTCTGATCGACTCGCCTGGCTCGACGGCGTCCGCGCGCTCGACCTGCAGTTGCGCGGACCCCGTCCGGCGGCCGGGATGAGCGGCCTGGACGATCATGCCAAGGGTCAAGCGGCGCTGGCGTGGGCCGATGCCAAGCCGTGCCTGGAGCCGCTATGCGCCGCCTTCACCGCAGGTCCCGTGCCGCTCGCGCAGGCCGTGGCGCTGGTGCGTGAAGCCGCCGACGCGC
>DASVUT010000426.1:0-1578 GCA_036386955.1 Sphingomonas sp.
GCCGATGCCGCTTTCAGCGAGTGACGGCTTCCAGTAGTTCATCAACCCTTCGCGTGGGTTGAGACTGGACTGCATGCTGTCGCTATGGGTCCAGCGGCCGAGCACGTAGTCGGGATACTGACGCGCGAAATTGTGTAAGCTGAGCGTCTCAAGCAGGCGTTCGGCTTCGGCCTTGTCGAAGCTGGTGACGCCGGCGACCATCTGCCCCTCGATCGCGAACCAGAAACCGCCATCCTCGCCACCGCCATCGGTGCCGAAGATGGGGCGTTCACGGATACGGAAGCCGACCTTCTCGGGTGTGTAGGTGCGCGCCTTCACCACGGCATAGATCGCCGCCTTTCGCGCATTCGGAAGATCGGGGACCTGTAGCAGGAAGCCCTGAGGTTCGAGGCAGACGCTATCGAGGCCATAGCTGGGCTTGCCGTCGTTCAGATACGCGCGCGCGCTGAAGCTGCGGTCGCCCAGGTCGACGAAATAGGCCTTGTGCAGCGCCGCGTGAAAGCCGCCAAGTGCGACGACGAACGGGTCGTCTGCCGGCTGACCCGCGGCGCGCAGGCCGGCGATGAAGCCGGGCATCACCGCGAGCGCCATCGCGCTGTTCAGGTGCGATTCCGCCGTGCCGAGCGTCACATTGGGTGAATAGCGATGAAAGAACGAGTCGCTCCAATCCGAGTTCAAAATCCGGATCAGTCCATGCTCGCCGACGCCGACCTCATCGCGCAGATAGACGAAATGGCGCTTGAGCATCGTCAGCACGGTGTCGCTGCGACCTTCCTCGGGCGGGAAATAGCTGACGGACTCGCCCAGGAACCCGTGATCCCCCGTCACCCGGAGATACTCCGAGATTGCCATGAACAGGTAAAGCTGGGCATCGCTTTCCTTGTAGATGCCGGGCGGGTTGTAACCGAACCCCGCCGTGCCGCGAATGATCTCCCCTTGGGAAGTTGTCTGCTTCAGGACGTGGCGCAGGCACGATTTGGCCAGCTCGGGATTGCTGTGGCACAGTGGCAGCAGCGCCTGGAGATTGTCGCGGTTGGAGATGTTCTCCCCATCTTCATAGGCATAGATCGTCCCCTGCGGCACGAAGGTTTCGCCGAAATACGCGCTGTAGGTCGCCATGGCGTCGAGCACATAGGCGTGCCACGGCATTTCGGTGCGCAGGACGGGGTTGCGCTCGCGCGACATGTCCGGGGAGCGGCTGGCCCATTCGGCCGCGAACAGGCCGTCCTGCGCCTCGCTCCGATCGGCCCCTTGCATCAGTTCGGCGATCTGTGACGCCGCCGCGTCGGCGTCGCCATAGGTCAGGCCGACGACCAGATCGAAGCTGACGCTTCGGCCGGCCTGAATCTCCCCGTCGACACGCGTGATCAGCCGCTCGTCGGTGGAGCTGCCGGTGTCGAGGGCAAGTCCGGGCGCGCCCGCCGCGGCGTGGAGGAAAACGCCGACGGGACGCACGTCGTGGAGGTTCGCGTCGTCGGGCCCATGGTCCAGGGCGAACACCGCCGGCGCATAGCGTGTCCGCGACAAGGCGATGCGACGCGCGGGTGCGTGAACGACATGCGATTTGTAGCGCGCCGG
>DASVUT010000427.1:0-7262 GCA_036386955.1 Sphingomonas sp.
GCCATGCGCGGGCCCAGCCTCTGGCGTGATCAGCGTCAGCCGCAGCGCCGCATCCGTTTCCCACCGCCATGCCGCATCGGCCAGGCGCATCTCGTCCACGGCGTCGCGCGCCCGCGCCGGTCGCCAGCCCAGCACCTCGCGCCAGCCGCTCGTCGCCAGCCGGATAGCATCGCCGTCGGGCTGAGCGCGCGCCCACATCTGTATGTCATGCTCATCATCGGCTACCGTCACCGCCCGCGACACGACGACGCCCAGCCGCCGCGCCAGCCGCACGACTGTGGCCAACGCCGGCAAGGCCAACGCCTGCCCTATCGCCCCGCCAGCACGCGCGTTCAGCGCCAACAACGCCGGGTCCGCGCTGATAAGCCGGCCCTCGCCGTCCAAGCGAGCGCCCCAGATCCCCGCCGCGATGCGATCCACCGCCGTCATGACGCCTCCAACGTGCGGCAGGCGGCGCGAAAGTCGGCGGGCAACGCCAGCGGTGCGACCGCCGCATGTGCCTCCTCGGTCGTGACGGCGGCGATGGAGTCGATCTCGTCGGCGAACGCCTCGATGTCGCGCCGCGGATCGGCATCCGCCAGCGCGAGCGCGATCCGTGCCATGCTCGACCGGTCGACACCTACCGCGCGCAACGCCAGCCACAGCCGCGAATCATCCGGTTCGGTCACCAGCGCACGGACCTGCGCGAACTCGACGCCCAGCGCGCGCGCAAGCACCGCGATGAACAACGCCAGCCGCCGGTCGCCCAGCGCATCGGCGAGCAGCGTGGGCAGTTCGTCCGGCCGCGCGTCGATCGCGATCGCCAGCCGCAGCGCGACCGCATCCAGCCGGTCGCCCTCATCATGGGCCGCCACGACGCGCATCGTCGCTTCGGCGAGCGCACGCCCGGTGTCCGCGTCGCCGTCGTGCAACGCAGCCGCCACCAGCCAGGCGAGCCGGTGATGAAGTTCGGCCGGCAATTCGCTCGCCACGGGTTCGACCGCCCCGCGCCGCCGATTCTCCGCCGCCAGCAGCGCCGCCGCCGCCGCCGCGACCACCGCATCGGGCACGCCGGCCAGTCGCACGAGCAGGCTCGGCTCATCGGGCTCGCTTACCTGCACGGGCAGCGCATCGGCCAACAGGTCGTGCCGGACGCGCGCGATCAGTTCCTCCATCAGCGCATCGGGCAGCAGCCCGGGCCGCGCGATTCGCCGCACCACATCGTCCTGCGCGCCCAGCAACCGCTCCGCGGCCGCGCTTCGCCCCCGCTGCGCCAGCAACCGTGCGGCGTGCCGCCTTATGCCCAGATCGAGCCCACGCACGACGCCGGCGAGCAGATGCGTCAGCATCGTGCGCGTCCTGTCGTCCAAGCGCGCGTCGTCCGGCAGGAAGAAGTCGGCGATGGCACCCGTCATCCGCACGGCCGCACGCGCGCCTGCACTCCTGGCGGCGGCTTTGGGTCCCCGTTCGGTGGAAGGTGGCACGATAAGCATCGACGGCCCGTAACGCCCTTGTCCTTAAAGCGAGGCTAAGGGTGCCTGCGCAATGCCTCGACGCCGGCACCCAGCGTCGCCGCGGCATAGCTCGCCGCGAGCGCCAGCCCCAGCACCGGCCACCCCGCAACCGCACCGATCGCGATCAGCAGCAAATAGGCAGGCGGCGTGCCCCATGCCAGCCGCCGCGCCCATTCGGGCGTCGCGCGCTCCGCCAGCGCACCGACCGTGACGCCCGCAATGGCCAGCGTCAGCGCCGTGCCGTCCCCGCTCGACCGCGTCTCCACCACGCCCAGGATCAGCGCCGCCGCCGCCGGTACCAGGGTCAGGCCCAATATCTGCCCGCGCTCCACCACCGCCTCGTCGCGCAAACCGCTCAGCACGGCACCCAGCGCCAGCACCAGGCAACCGCCCAGCGCCATCGGCACGCCCGTGGCGGTCCACTCCATCGCGATCGCGATCAGCCCCGCCGCCGCAACGCCACCGCCGACCGCTGCCATAGCCGCACCCGATACGCCGCGCTCGACCAGCCAGGGCAGCCCTGCCCGCGCGATCGTGCCCAACACCCACCGGTCGAACCAGCCGCGTCGCCCGCCGACCAGTGCCGCCAGCACATGCCTGCTGCGCACCGCCAGCGCCGCGGCGCGGTGCTCGATCCCATGGCCCTGACGCATCGCCTGGATCGGAAGCGCGACATGCGTGGCACCCGCTTGGTCGGCGAGCCTCAGCAGCGTCGATTGGATATCGTAGTCGCGCGGCATCCGCGCCAGCTCGGCGACCCGCTCCGCCGACAGCCGCGCGACTCCCGCCCAAGCCATCTGCGCGCCAACGCGTTCCCAGCCATGCGCCGCATCGCTTCCGGGCAGCACGAGGAGCGCGTCGCCCGCGTCATGCGCCAGAAGTCCCACCACCTCCTCGGTCGTTACCAGCGCATCGGCGAGCATCAGGACGCGGGCGAGCGGGTGGAGCTTACCGGCGGCGTCGGCGGCCGATCGCACCGCATCGACCACGACTCCGCGCCGGCCGATGCGGTTGAGCGCGCCCAGCAATTCGGGCGTCATCCGCTCGACCACCACGACCAGCTGCGCGGCACCCGCCGCGACCAGCGTGCGCGCCTGGAACTCGATCAGGGTGACACCGCCGAACGGCAATGTGGCGGCAAGCCGCCCCGGCCGATCCTCGGCCTCGACGATCGCGAACAAAAGGCCGGCAAGCATCCGGCCCGGTTAGCCGCATGCTCCGCCGCTTGCAAAGGCCCGTTCGCTACAGCCGCGCGACCGCACGCGTCAGCTTGCGAATCGTCGCCGGGTCACCCGGGGTCACCTTCGCCGCTTCGGCCGCCATCACCATCAGCCGGACCGCGCCGAAGCTCGCCGCGAGACCCTGCAGCCGGTGTGCCGCGATCGTCCAGCCCGCAACGTCCTCAGACGCCTCCATCGCCGCCAGCGCGGCCTGCGCACTTTCGACGAACGCGATGCGCAATTCGGCGATCAACGAAGGATCGTCGCCCACCGCGGCTGCCAGTGCCGCCTCGATCGCACCGGGATCATAAGCCATGGCCGGTGCCTAACCCCCCGCGGTTAATCGCTGGTTACGCTTGCCGCTTTGCGCACGGCGGAAACATGGTAAACCACCCTGGGGTAAAGGGGGGTTCGATGAAGTTCGAGGTGCGTCAGGATCGCACGCGGGAAGTCACCGCGCCCGAGATCGGTTTTGCAACAAGGCCCAGCTTCGCGCCCGAACCCGCAACATTTCTATCTGAAGAGATCCTCCTGGCACGCGATGACACCCCCGACGACGTCGAACCCGCCACCGGCCGCATCGCGGCGATCGTGGCGGTATCTGTCATCGTGCTCTGGCTCGGCGCGATGCTGTGGCTCGCCCGGGGCACGCTGTTCGATTTCGATCCGGTCGTGCTTGCGGGCTTCATCGCCGCGCTCTGCACCGTCCCGATCCTGGTCGCGCTGGTCTGGCTCCTCGTCCAACGCAACAGCCGCGCCGAGGCGCACCGTTTCGGCATCACTGCCCGCGCGATGCAGGCCGAAGCCGCCAGCCTGGAACGGAGCGTCGCCACCATCAACCGCGCTCTCGAGGTCAACCGCGCCGCGCTCGCGGAACAGGTGTCGGCGCTGATGGTGCTGGGCGATGCGACTCAGCAGCGACTGTCGGGCATCGGGTCCGCCATGACGGCCGAGATCGAGCGCGCCGACGCTCACGCGCGCGCGCTGTCGAACGCCGCCGGTGAGGCCGAAGCCCGCGTCAACGTGTTGCTCGCGCAAGTCCCACGCGCGCGCGCCGAGGTGGAGGATGCCACCCGCATGCTCGACCGGGCCGGCGCACTGGCCAAGGATCAGGCCGCCGCGCTCGACACGCAGCTGATCGCGCTGGGCGAGCATGGACGCGAAGCCGCTGGCGCCGCATCAGGCGCGGCGGAGCGCCTGGCGGGGCATCTGGCGAGGATCGAGACCACCAGCGACACCGCCGGCGTCCGTCTGGAGGCTGTCACCGCGCAAGCCGCTCATGAGGTGGAAGCGCTGCTCGGCCGTACCGCCGATGCGATCGACGGCGCGCGTCAAGACATCGCCGCCCAGGGCGACACCATGCTGACAATGATCGCGGCACATAGATCCGCGCTCGACGCGGCCGCACGCGACAGCGCCGACGTCCTGGCCGAGCGCATCGGCACGCTCGAAGACATGATCCAGCGCCTCGCCACGCGCCTCGATGCGGAGCGCCATGCCGGTGACGCGATGGTCGCCGAACTGGAGGGCGGGATCACCCGCGTGGAGACCCAGCTCAACGCTCTCCACCATCAGGGTGCCGAGCGCACGCAACTTCTCGCCGCATCGATCAGTGCGCTGGGCGGATCGGCGGACGCCATGACCGAAGCGTTGCGCGCCGGCGACGCCATGGCGACGCACACCATCGGCACGACCGAAACCTTGCTGATCGCGCTCGACTCGGCCGCGCGGGAGATCGACGAAACGCTCCCCGATGCCCTCACCCGTCTGGACGAACGCATCGCCAGCAGCCGGCGGATCGTCGTCCAGGCCAAGCCCGAACTCCTCGCCCTGGTCACCGCCGCCGAAAGCACCCACGACGCGATCGAGGCGATCGCCAGCGTCATCGCCGATCAGCGCCGCACCCTCGATCAGCTCTCGGCAGGGCTCCTCGACACGCTCGCCGATGGCCGTGCCAAGGCCGACGCGCTCGGCCAGGTGGTCGACGACACGATCGGACGCACCCACCGTTTCGCCGAAGAAGCCGCTCCGCGCCTCGTCGATGCGCTCCTCCGCGTCCGCGACACCGCGGCCGTCGCCGCCGACAAGGCGCGCGAAACCCTCGCGACGGTGATCCCCGAAGCCGCCGATCGCCTAGAAGCCGCCGCCGCCGACGCGCTGCGCCGCGCCAGCGGCGACACGGTCGAGCGTCAGGTCGCCGCGCTGATCGAGGCCACCGACGCCGCCGTCACCGCCTCGACCCGCGCCGTCGAACGGCTCTCGGCGCAGATACAGGCCGTCGCCGACGGAACTGCCATCGTCGAAACGCGGCTGGAGGATGTCCGCGCCGAACGCGAAGCGTCGCAGCACGACAGCTTCGCGCGCCGCTCCGCCCTGCTCATCGAGTCGCTCAACTCCGCCGCCATCGACCTCACAAAGTCTTTCGCACCCGAAGTCGCCGACAGCGCCTGGGCCGCCTATCTGAAGGGCGATCGCGGCGTCTTCACCCGCCGCGCGGTGCGCATCGTCGATACCGGCACCGCGCGCGACATCGCCAGGCTCTACGACGAAGATGCCCGGTTCCGGGACGCGACCAACCGCTACATCCACGACTTCGAAGCGATGCTGCGCGGTGTGCTGGCGGAACGCGACGGATCGCCGATGGGCGTCACCCTGCTGTCGTCCGACATGGGCAAGCTGTATGTCGCCCTCGCGCAGGCGATCGAACGCCTGCGCTAACGCGGGCCCTCACTGCGTCTGGACGTTCATCCGCCCGAACAGATCGACCGACGCAGGGGTTATCCAGCCCTGGTGCCAGTTGACCATGTACGCCACGAACAGAACCGTGGCGACCGCGGTGACGCGGATCACCAGCCGCTTCCAGTCGAACTCGTGCGGGGCGCTTTCCGCCTGCCCCGGCACGTGTTCGCCCCCGACCTCTTCGGTGGTGGTGACGCCAAAGGGCAGCACCAGGAACACCGAAAAGGCCCAGAACAGGATATAGATCGCCAGCATGGACGACCAGGCCATGGCTCAGGCGTCGATCAAGAGGATGTCGACGACCGGCTTCTTGCCCGTCCACTTGACCGCCACGCGCCGCACCGCGAGGCGCACCTGATCGCGCAGCTTGTCCGGCTCCCTCGCCCCCCCCTTCACGGCATCGGCCGCTGCATCCGCGGCCTCCGCCAGAAACGCGTCACGTTCGTCCTCGACTGGCACGCCCTGAACCCGGACCTGCGGCCGACCGACCATGCGTCCGTCGCGCCCGCGCGCAACCGCGACCGACACCTGCCCGAACAGCGCCAAACGACGCCGCTCATTGATCGTGGACCCATCGGACGGCAGGATCACGTCACCGTCCAGCACCAGCCGACCGACGGTCGCATGGCCCCGCTTCTCGGCCTTGCCCGGCAGCAGCCGGACGATGTCGCCGTCGCTTTGTACCACCGCCTGCTCGATTCCGCTCGCCAGCCCGAAGCGTGCATGCTCCATCATGTGGCGCATCTCGCCGTGCACGGGGATCAGCAGCTTGGGCCGAATCCAATCGAACATCTGCTTGAGCTCCGGCCGGCCCGGATGGCCCGACACATGGACATGCGCCTGACGCTCGGTGATCATCTCCACCCCGCGCCCGGCGAGGATGTTCTGTATCCGCCCAATCGCGACCTCGTTGCCGGGGATTTGCTTGGACGAAAAGATCACCGTATCGCCCGCATCGAGCGCGATCGGATGCGTCTTGTCGGCGATCCGTGCCAGCGCCGCGCGCGGTTCGCCCTGGCCCCCGGTCGCCACGATCAGCACCTTGTTGCGCGGCAGACGCATCGCCGTGTCGGGATCGATCGTGTCGGGCATGTCGCCGAAATAGCCGCACTGTTTGCCGACTCCCAGGATGCGGTCGAGTGAGCGCCCCGCGACGCACAGCTTGCGCCCGGTCTCGCGTGCGACCTCACCCAGCGTCACCAGCCGCGCCGCGTTGGACGCAAAGCTCGTCACCACGACGCGCCCCTTGGCCTTGCCGACCGTCTCGGCCAACCCGCGCCTCACGCTCGCCTCCGATCCGGACGCTTCCGTGTTGAAAACGTTCGTCGAATCGCACACCAGCACGTCGACGCCGGTGTCCCCGATCGCGGTCAGCTCTTCCGGGGTGGCGGGCGTGCCGATGACCGGCGTCGGGTCCAGCTTCCAGTCGCCGGTATGGAACACGCGGCCCTCGGGCGTGTCGATGATCAGCGCCGACGCTTCCGGGATCGAATGCGCCATCGGCACGAAGGTGAAGCCGAACGGCCCCGCTTCGAACTTTTTGCCATATTCGACGATCCGCAGCTTCACGCGGTCGGCGATTCCTTCCTCTTCCAGCTTCCCGCGGATGAGCCCGGCGGTGAACTTGGTCGCGTACAAGGGCACGCCCAGGTCTTCCGCCAGATAGGGCAGCGCGCCGATATGGTCTTCATGCCCATGGGTCAGCACGATCCCGACCAGATCCTCCAGCCGATCCTCGATGAACTGAAGATCGGGCAGGATCAGGTCGATCCCGGGATAGGCGCTGTCGGCGAAGGTCACGCCGCAGTCG
>DASVUT010000428.1:0-2782 GCA_036386955.1 Sphingomonas sp.
TCATCTCCCGCCTGCAACCCATGCCGCATCATCATCGGCAGGTTCGCCAGCGCGAACCCCAGCGTCAGCGGGATCGCCCCCCACAGCTTGAACCCCACCCAGAAATCCCATCCGGCGCTCCGCCACACCAGCTCGTTCAGCACCGCCATGGCGACGAAGAACACCGCCCAGTTGCGCGTCAGCTTGCGCCATCCCACCGCCGACAGCCCCGGATAGGCCGCCCCCAGCAACGCCTCCAGCAACGGCCGCCCGGTCAGCAGCCCGAAGCCCAGCAGCGCGGCGAAGGTCGAATACACGATCGTCGGCTTCATCTGGATGAAGCGCGGATCGTGGAAATAGATCGTCAGCCCGCCGAACACGACCACTAGCGCGCCCGAAATCCACAGCATCGGCGATACGCTGCCCAGCTTCACGCGCGACACGATGATCGCGATGATGGTCGCCACGATGAACGCCGCCGTCGCGCAGATCACCCGTGCGATCACCATCGCCCCCAGCCGGTCCATGTCCGACAGAAACCCGCTCCACCCCGCCACCAGCCGCATCATCGGCTCCGCCGGCGCCAGGAAGTTGATCGCGAAGAACACCACCAACGGCGCATAATCCACCGCCATGCGCAGGCCCGAGGAGGGGGTCTTGGTCACGACCGTTCTCCCGCGAAGGCGGGAGCCCAGTGATCCAAGCTCCACCCTCGGTGGCTCCGGGCTCCCGCCTCCGCGCGAACACAAGCCAGCACCCTCACTTCACCACCCCCTCGACGCCTGCGATGATCCGGCTCACCTCATTCGCATCGAACGGCCGCAGGTCGCCCACCGCCTCGCCGACCCCGATCGCATGGATCGGCAACCCGAACCGTTCCGCCGCCGCGACCAGAACGCCGCCGCGTGCGGTGCCGTCCAGCTTGGTCATCACCAGCCCCGTCACCCCGGCCACGTCGCGGAACACCTCGATCTGCGAAAGCGCATTCTGCCCCGTGGTCGCATCCAGCACGAGCACGACGTCATGCGGCGATTCCGGGTTGATCCGCCCCAGCACGCGGCGGATCTTGGCCAGCTCGTCCATCAACTCGCGCTTGTTCTGCAGCCGCCCGGCGGTATCGACGATCAGCACGTCGATGCCCGTCGCGGTCGCCTGCTTCACCGCTTCGAACACGATCCCCGCCGCGTCGCCGCCTTCCTTGCCCGACACCATCGGCACGCCCACCCGGTCGGCCCAGGTCCGCAACTGCCCGATCGCGGCGGCGCGGAACGTATCGCCCGCGGCGAGCATCACGCTGTAATCCTGTTCCATGAACAGGTGCGCCAGCTTGGCGATCGTCGTCGTCTTGCCCGACCCGTTGACCCCGATGACCAGGATCACCTGCGGCCGAGGAAAGGCATCGATCTCCAGCGGCCGCGCGACCTTGGCCAGCGCGCGCTCGACCTCCTCGGCGACGACCAGCCGGATGCCCAGCTCCTCCATGTTGCGCTCGAAACTGCTCTCGGCCAGCCGCGTGCGGATCGCGCCCGCGGTCGCCGGCCCCAGATCGGACGCGATCAGCGCTTCCTCGATCTCGTCCAGCGTCGCCTCGTCCAGCCGCGCCGTTCCCAGCCCCGCCAGATTGCCCACCAGCCGGTCCGACGTCTTGCGAAATCCCCCCAGCAGCTTCTCGTGCCAGCTACTCATGCCGCAAGCTCCACCTGTTGCGCCCCGATTAGCAGCGTGCCGCCCGCGCCGCCCGTCACCCGTCCTTCGATGATCGTTCCCGGTTCGGCGCGGGGCTCGATCCGCACCTCGGCGAAACTTTCGCCATGTCCCCGGTCGCCCGGCCGTTCGACCAGCACGCGCTGCACCGTCCCGACCAGCCCGCGCAGCCACGCCGCCTTGGCCGTCGCCGCCGCAGCGCGCAGGCGCCCGGCGCGTTCGCGGCGCAGTTCGGGCGCGACCTGCGGCATCCGCGCCGCCGGCGTGCCCTCGCGCGGCGAGTACGGAAACACATGCGCATGCACGATCCGGCAATCTGCGATCAGCGCCAGCGTATCGGCGAACATCGCCTCGTCCTCGGTCGGGAACCCCGCGATCAGGTCCGCCCCGATCGCCACGTCGCGCCGCGCGAGCACCCGCTCGACGAGCGCGAGTGCTTGCGCGCGCGAATGCCGTCGCTTCATCCGCTTCAGGATCATGTCGCTCCCCGCCTGCAGCGACAGGTGCAGATGCGGCATCACCCGCGGCTCGCCCACGATCAGCGCGAACAGCAACGGGTCGATCTCCACCGAATCGAGCGACGACAGCCGCAACCGGGGCAGCCCCGGCACGAAGCGCAGGATTCGCTCCACCAACGCGCCCAAGGTCGGCGTGCCCGGCAGGTCATGCCCCCAACTCGTCACATCGACCCCGGTCAGCACCACCTCGCGGTGCCCAGCCTCGACCAGCGCGGCGACCCGCTCCACCACCGCGCCCGCCGGCACCGATCGGCTCGTTCCGCGCCCGGCCGGGATGATGCAGAAGGTGCAGCCATGGTCGCACCCGTTCTGCACCTCTACGAATGCACGCGCATGCCCCACGAACCGCGCAGGGACCGCGGCGGCCGCGCCCCAGGTCGCCGGCATCAGCTTGTCGGCCTGGCGCACCACGCGCGCGACCTCGGGCATGGCCGCGAACCCCGCCGCGTCGATCTCGCTCGCGCATCCCGTCACCACCACCGGCACGCCCGGCCGGTCGCGCGCGGCACGGCGGATCGCGGCGCGGGTCTGCTTCACCGCTTCCGCCGTGACCGCGCAGCTATTGACCACGCTCACCGCCT
>DASVUT010000429.1:0-2038 GCA_036386955.1 Sphingomonas sp.
GTTCTCCAGCCGCGATGGCTGGGCGTGCGCGCACTGACCCGGGCGCTCGCCGCAATCATGGGCGAGCCGCGCTATCGTCAGGCGGCGCTGCGGATCGGGACCGAGATGGCGGCGGCGGGCGGCGTGGACGCGGCGGCCGACGCGATCGATGCGGAGCTTGCGGGGCGCGCCTGAACCGCGATCGGCCGCACGGCCGGTTCCGATCGCTTCGTCACCCACCGGGGTGCCAGCACCACCGCCGGGATGGCGAGCACCAGGCCGGCGATCACGTCGACCGCATAATGCCCCCCGAACAATGGCGTCGCCAGGATCGTCACCCCCGCCCAGATCGGCGCGGCGATGCGCATGCGGGGCACGTCACGCTGCGCCCAGGCAAGAATGACCGGGAGTGTCGCGTGATAGCTCGGGAAGCTGACGATCCCCATCAGATGACCCAGGTCCAATTCGCGCACCGATCCGTCGCGCAGACCCGCCACCAGATGCCGCTCGGACCAGGCGACCGACGGCCACAGATTGCGATACGCCTCCGGATCGAACAGATTGCCCATCGCGGGCATCACGGCGGACAGACCGATGGTGACGAAGCCGCTCGCGATTGCGGCGGCGACCGCCGCACGCAGCCTGTCGACCCGGCACGTCGCGCTCAGAACGACGATGCACACCACCATCTGTACCGTCAGGCTGTGATACGCGACGGCACCGATCCACAGCGCAACCGGCCACCGGTCGGCGGCACGCCAGATCGCCGGCCAATCAATCCCGAGCGCCACGTCGGCCGATGCCAACGCATCATCCCACAAGGGGCCACCCCGCGCCGCCAAGGCGTAGGCCAGCACCACGCCGACAATGCCGAACAGCGTTATCTGGAGGAATGCCGTCGCGCCCCGCTCCAGCCGTGGTCGCCCGGTGGTGCGACCTATCAGTACCGCGCCTCCAAGGATCAGCGTCGCTAGCGCCGGCAACAGCGCGCGCGTCCACCCCACCGAGAAGCCCAAATGGAGACAGGTGATCAGGCAGGCACCGGCCATGCTCCCCAACAACCACCATGACGCCGTGTCGGCCGTATCGGCCCTGTCGGCGGAACTATCAATCCTCATCCCCTGTCGAACGCTCCGCTTCGTTACGGGTGCCGTATCGGTCTGACGGGACGGCGCTTTTTTCGTTCGGCCAGCCAAGCGCACCGATCAATCGCCCGCGAACGCCCACCCGCTCCATCCCCGCTCGCTTTCGCTCACCATCAGCGCACGCCCGCGCGGCGGGGCCGATCGCTGCGCACAATTCTGGCGCAGACAGGCGCGGCACCCCAGCCCGATCGGTGTCGCGGGTCCGCCCAGATCGACCCCGCGCGCGGCGGCGAGCGCCCCTGCCCACCGCGCCTCCACGCCCACCGCCGTGATGAATTCGACCGGCACGTCCCCGATCATGCGCTCATGCGGCGATCCCGCGCGCGCGATCGTCAGCCAGCGCGATGGCGTCCCCTCACCTTCCTCCAGCTCGACCAGTTGCACCGCCAGCGTCCCGCGCCGATCGGTCGCGTGGTGCAGCCGCCATAATGGGCAGCGCCCCTCCGCTTCGGGCAGCGCGGCCCCGCTCATGCCGGTGAAGCGCTTGGACACCTGCCCCGCGCGGTCGATGCGGATCATGAAGAACGGCAGGCCCCGCGCGCCGACCCGCCCCAGCGTCGTCAGCCGATGCGCGACCTGTTCAAAGCTCGCCCCGAACCGCCGCCGCAGGACGCCGGTGTCATACCCCGTCGCCTCGCACGCGCGCAGGAAGCGCGCATAGGGCATCATCAGCGCCGCCGCCCAGTAACTTGCCAGATGCCGGCGGAACAATCGGTCGGCCGCCCGGTCGCCAAGCGCCGCGCCCCTTGCGAGCGCGTCGATCTCCGCGCCTGCCTCGATCTGCGCCAATTGCGTCGCCGCGGCGAACGTGCGCGCCGGGGTATCGAGCAGTTCGGACAATTGTAGCTGACGCGCGTGCAGGTCCATGCGCCGCGTCATTCCCGGCAGCACATCGTTGGGCATGATCCGGATCG
>DASVUT010000430.1:0-3949 GCA_036386955.1 Sphingomonas sp.
ATCGAACGTAGCTGCTCCTGCGACGCCTCAGCAAGGGTGTCGACGATTAGAGCGGCACGACGCGGATCGCCTTTCGAAAGCGATCCCAGAATCCAGTCCACATCAGCGGCGGTGGGCCCGAGGAGGGCGCGGAGCATCCGATCCGTCGCCTTATCCGGCTGAACGTCAGCGACAATGTCGCGGACGGTCCGAGTGGTGCCGCTGCGGCGCGCGGCGTCGATGAGCACATTATTGATAGCGGCCTGCTGCAACTTGTTCGCCTCGGCCACCCGACGTGTCTCGGCGACGACCAGGTCGGCAGAAGCATGGGCGATGAGCGCTCGGAGCACGTCGGCATGTCGGTCATCGAGAAGATATCGCTGAAACCTGCGGAAGGCCTCCGACCGTTGATCGGGCGGGGTGAGCTCAATGCCTTTAGCCAGTGAACTGTCCAGGCCCACGTCCTCGCCGAGAACAACAGTGGTAAGATCCTGGGCGGCCAGGACGACGCGCAGGACTTCCGTTGGCGGCAGTTGGGCGAGCGCGGCCGCGGTTCCATCAAATGGCCTCGCGCGTGCGATCCCTTTGGCAAGACCGCCTATCAGGAAGTCGCCGCCCTTCTCCTGCAGCAATCCTGGGATGGCCGCCACGGCGTCAAGAGGTGAGCGCCCGGCGAGGTCAGCGGTCGTGGATCGCATCGAGCGGGCCATGGAAAGCTGCCATCGCGTTTGCCCGAGCTTCCCGATCAGGACCTGAAGGAAGCGCCAAGCGTCGGCCGCAGGCATGCGCGACCCTGCGTTCTTGGCAGCGACCGCCAGCGTCGGCGCTAGTCGTTCGATCAGGGCGGAACGCCTGGCAGGACGGGTGTTGGCAATGTCCAGCAGTCCGAGTGCGGCATGAGGCTCCGCGTCGACCTTGCCGGCCAGCTCCTCCCAAAGGAGCGAGAGGCGGAGCGCATCTCGGCTGCCGCGTTCGTCGTCGGCCATCTCTCCGAAGACGTCGAGGCCGAGCAGGGATGGATGGGGTGAACGAAGCACCTCGTTCTCGATCCGATTGGACCAATGGTGCCGGGAGGACGTGACGCGGGTCCCGTCAATGCGACGCCCCTTCCAGTCGGTGAAGCGCGAACGGGCGCTGACCGGCGCGAAAACCAGGTCGAAGCTGCGCTTCGATATGATCCGTGGCGAGTTGCAGAAAGTGGAGATCGTGAACTGCCCGCGCATGGCTGGCCAGACCGCCGTGAGGATGCGAATCGCAAGTAGTTCGGGGGTGGTGGTGCCAAATACCGCGACGGGCACGCTATCCTCCAGGAAGAGCGCCTCAATTAGCTCCACCCCGGGCCCCTCTGCGGGGGGGAGCGCCGTGGATGGTGAGGCTGCCAGCATCAGTTGGCGGCCGGGATCGGTGGGTCCGGCATCCGTCGCCGCGCGCGCTAAGGATGCTGGGTCGGCTGAACCAATCCAGTCTGGCATCGCAATGATCAATGAGCGTGTGCGTACGCATCCGGCTCTCGTCGCGCCGGCGTCCAGCCAGGTCCTTGCGACGACGTAGTGCGAGCCGCTCGGGAGCGGGTAACACGTCAAGTAGGGGGCGAACTTCTCCCCGGGACCGATCGGTCCGGCGATGTCGGAGAGGCGATCGACCAGGTCTTGGTCCCGCGCGGGCAGACGGATGGTCCCGGACAGAAGCTCGTGTCCGTGGCGGTATCCGTGCAGCTGCTGATCGATGACCATCGCTTCGCCTCAATCCCCCAGCGTCCAGGCGAGGGGTAGCGTGACGTCGGAATCCTGGACGACGGCGCCTTCCCGTACCACCGCCGTGTAGCCGAGGTCCGAAAGGTCGTGCCTCTTCAGACTTTGACGGAACGTGGCGTTGCGAAGGTCTCCACCCACGATCGACATGCCGAAAATGCCGAATTCAAGGCGCCCGGGCACCAGCAGTCGGCCGGCGAGCATCGGGAACTGGTCTTTCAGATATTTGGCGGGTCCTGCCGCACGGGTGTCCGGATGGATCGTGTCCCACGCGGTCACCACGATCGCTACCCGTGGCTTGGACCCGTCCGGACGCTCGCCGAGCGTCATGGTGAGGTAGCGGACGAGTTCGCAGAAACCCACCTGAGCCGGTAGTGTGGTGTCTTGCGTCGATGTCGCGTGAACCTCGGCCTCGGCGAGGACCGGCGCCGATACCTCTTCTTGCACGATGGCGAGGTCGTCGGCCTCGGTCGAGGTGGAGGGCTCGGCCAGCGGCTCCTCGACTGTCCGCGCTACCGGTTCCCCGTCCTCGTCTTCATCTAGACCGTAGTCGTCGTCTTCCTCCTCCGAATCGTCATCATCGTCTTCGTCATGGCCCCTTAAAACCTCCCGCGCCGTCACCCAGTCCATTGGTTGCTTGTTCAGCTTCGAGTTCGCACGAATGAATATGATCGCTGACGAGCAACCTCCCAACGCGTCAATCCACTCCTGCGGCAGTTCGTAGGTCTCGAGCGCACGTTTCCAGAGTTCGCCCGTGATGTCGGGAACTGTCAGGCTCCGGACCGGGCCGGCACCCCCGTCGCCACGCACTTTGACGGTGAAGTCCCGCCTGGCGGTCTCCTCCATGTTGCGTTCAGACCTTGGCGCGAACTTGCGCTCCAGGAGATGCGAGACGGCCTCGTTTACGTATTCGACGTTGTCCGGCAGATGCTCCGCCTTCAGCGTTCCCTTCTTCGCCTGGAATGCGAGCCAGAGGCGGGCGATGTAGTTCGTCTTGCCGGAGGCTGGGCCTCCGACGAGGATGATCGATCCCTCCATCATGCCCGCCCCCTGAACGCCTGTAGCCGCCTGTCGCCGGCTTTCGCCTCGGTAATCGGCCAGAATTCGGGCGGCGGGGGAAGGGCGCACAGGGATCGGTCGAACAGGTTTGCCACGCCGTGTCCCGGCTCCATTTCGTCGTTCCACGAGAATGATGCGACCGGTGCCAGTTCCACCTTGAAGCCGAACGAGCCGGCGTATGCGGCTAGATCATCAGCCTCCTTCTGCGGGAAGGGCTGGCTGTCCTGCCACGTAGGGACCACAAAGATATTGGGGCGCCGATCCTGCAGAAGGTCGGCGAGGCGCTCGATCAGCATCTGCGCCTCGAAGCGCGCCCTCGGGACCTTGTGGTCGCTGGCGAACTGCCGACCGTCGACCATCAGCCAGATCACACTCGCCGAGCGGAGGAAGATGAGCCGATCCGTGTCGTTTCGCTCGATCAGTGCCTTCGACCATTCCCCGGGCAGATCCGGCAACAGTATATCGAACAGCCGGTCGTCCGCGTGGCGCCAGAGGCGAAGGTGCAGGAACCCGGCCTCCCTGTCGTTCGACAACGTCGTGTGGCTGGTGATTTGTTCGGGCGGGCTTCCTTTCTGCCACGTCCTGCTTGCGCCCGTAATCTCCTCAAAAGCGCGGAGTGTATCGCTGTCGGCGTATGAGTATCCCTCGAATTGGTCTCTCGATAGTAGGAGATACGCGCTGACAAGCGCCGCGGTCTTGCCCGCCCCGGCAAGTCCAACGATGCCGACCATGCAAGTCGGGCGACTCTCCATCATCACGTTAGCTTGCTCGATGCCGAGTGTTCGGCTGGCGGGTAAGAAAGGCAGGTGGTCGTCGGGCGCCGTCAGCACGGCTCCGCCCAGCGATGTCGCCGCGGCGTCGTGCGATGGGGTCTCATCCTCGTTGTCGCCCTCAGATTCGACGTTGGTTGCTTGGTCGTCCTCCTCAAGCTCCTCATCGGCATCTGCCACCACTGGCCGATAGGGACAGTCCTCGGGTGGATTGCCGAGGACGCACGATCGCGTGGCGTTGAACGTGCAGTTTGGGTTGGTGCAGGCGCCGCGCATTACGCTTGGCCGCCGAAACGGTTCTCCATCGCGATGATGGAGCCCTCCAGCAGGGCGCGGGCACCCCAGCCGCGCGCATCCAGCGCTGCGGTTTGATCCGCAACATGGGCATCG
>DASVUT010000431.1:0-2000 GCA_036386955.1 Sphingomonas sp.
GACAAGTGCTTCGCGCTCGTCCGCACCGACAAGACCCGCAAGCATGAAGGGATCAGCTTCCTGCTGATCGACATGGATGCGCCCGGTGTCGAGGTGAAGCCGATCCGCCTGATTTCGGGCGCGTCGCCATTCTGCGAAACCTTCTTCACCGATGTGCGGGTGCCCAAGCGAAACCTCGTCGGCCGCGAAGGCGAGGGGTGGACGATCGGCAAGCGGCTGCTCCAGCACGAACGCTCCAGCCTGTCGGGCGGCGGCGGATCGGCGGGGCGAATGCTGGCGGGCAAGCCCCTGGCGCAGATCGCGCGCGAATATCGCGGTGCGGACGCCGATGGTCGCCTGACCGACGCCGATCTGCGCGCTCGCATCGTCCGCCATGACATGGACAGCCGCGCCTTCATGCTCACGCTGCGCCGCGCGGCGATCGAGGCCAGGTCGAACCAGGGGCCGTCGGCCGCGACGTCGATCATGAAGAATGTCGGCGCGCGCGTCATGCAGGACCGCGCCGAACTGGCGATCGAGATCATGGGGATGCAGGGGCTGGGTTGGGACGGCGAGGGCTTCGAAGAGGCTGAACTGGCCCAGACGCGCACTTGGCTGTGGGGCAAGGCCGTGTCGATCTACGGCGGATCGAGCGAGATCCAGAACAACGTCATCGCCAAGCGCATTCTGGGCATGCTCGACCACCAATGACGCAGGGCCCGGCGAACGAAGTAAGGATCACGACATGGCGGCGCTGAACGACGAACAGATCATGCTGCGCGACATGACGCGCGAATGGGCCGACAATGAGTCGCCCGTCGCCGCCTTTCGCCGCTTCCGCGCCGCCGCGCCCGATGTCGGCTATGACATCGACGCGTGGGGCGCGACCGGGCAGATGGGCTGGGCAGGCATCATCGTGCCCGAAGACCATGGCGGATCGGCGTTCGGCTATCTCTCGCTTGGCTTGGTCGCGGAGCAACTGGGGCGCAACCTTGTCGCGACGCCGCTCGCCGCGACCGCTTCGGCGACGGCCGCGATCGTGATGGGGGGCGACGAGGACACACAAGCGACCTGGCTGCCCCGCATCGCCGCGGGCGAGGTTGTTGCGGCGCTCGCCGTCGACGAGGGGCCGCACCACGATCCTCTCGCGCTGGCAACCCGGGTCGAGGATGGCTGCCTGACCGGAACCAAGATGTTCGTCGCGGAGGGCGACGGCGCTTCGTTGTTCGTGGTCGCGGCCGATGACGGGCTGTATCTGGTGGCCGACGGCCCGGAGGTCACGCGTACGCGCCGCTCCATGGTCGACAGCCGCAGCCACGCCGACATCCGCTTCGATGCCGCCCCCGTGACGCGGCTCGGCGGGCCCGAACTGACCGCTGCGGTGGTCGACCGCGCGACGGCGGTGGTGGCGGCGGAGATGCTGGGCATGGCCGAACAGGCGTTCGCCGCCACCAACGATTTCCTGAAGGTCCGAGTCCAGTTCGGTCAGCCCTTGTCGACCTTCCAGGCGCTGCAGCACCGCATGGCCAGGATGTTCACCGAGCTCGAACTGATGCGATCGGCCGTGGAAGCGGCGCTGGAGGCGATCGACGCGGGCCGGTCCGATCTCGACCAGGCGGTCAGCCTCGCCAAGGCGCTCGCCGGCGACACGCTCAAGCTCGTCAGCCGCGAGATGATCCAGCTCCACGGCGGCATCGGCATGACCGACGAACATGACGCGGGCTTCTACCTGAAACGCGCCGCCGTGCTGGAGGCGATGTGGGGCAATGCCGCGTTTCACCGCGACCGCTTCGCGCGCCTCAACGGCTATTGAGGGCCGTTCGCCATCCGGTCATCGAATAGCCCGTACAAGATGGTCGACGCATACATCGCGATCGCCTGAGGTCGCGGCATCGTCGACGCCCATTTGCGCATGTCGAAAGCGGCGTTCTGCAGCGCCATGAGCGCCTGCGCCGCGATCAGCGCGTCGACGGGTCGGAGCGATCCTTCCGCCGCGCCGTCCATAATGGTGCCGGCAAACC
>DASVUT010000432.1:0-3328 GCA_036386955.1 Sphingomonas sp.
GGACTGCCGGTCAAGGACATGTCGATCGGAATGATGCTCGACGGGCTGTTCTCGATCACACGCGACTTCGATATGGTGACCCAGCCGCATCTGCTGCTGCTGCAAAAGACGATGGTGATGGTCGAAGGGGTCGCGACCAGCCTCGATCCCGATATCAACCTGTGGGATGCCGCGGCGCCGTTCGTGCGCGAATGGATCCGGACCGAGCTTGGCCCCGAAGCCTATGTCGCCGACCGCCTCGTGGCCGACCTGCGCACGCTGGCTGGCTTACCGGAACTCGTTCGGCGTATTGAGGCGCATTTTCCCGCGCCCGGCGGCGAGCCCCCCGCCCCCCCGCTGGCCGAAATCGCGCCCGCTGGGATCGGCGTCTGGGGCTACGCGCTCGTCGCGGCGCTCAGCGCGGGCGCGGCTGTCGGAGCGATGATGATCCTTGGGTGAGGATCGGCTCTTGAACCCCGCGATGCGCCAAACGCCGCTGCTCGTCGCGCAGCCCACGCGCTTTGCCGGCCTTCCCCGCCCGATCGCGCGTGTCGTGCTGGCGGCGGTCGCGCTCCTGATCCTTGCCTCATTACTCGCGATCGGCTCACCCGTATCGGGAGGACCAGCGACCGCACCCGGAGAGGCGCCCCTGACCGATTTGGCACTGTACACCGGCATCGTCGATGCGATCCGCCACGGCGATGGCTATTATCAAGCCGCGGCCGACGCCTTGCGCGCGGGCGGATATCCCCTGCGCCCATTCGTCACTTTTCGGCTGCCGACGCTCGCCGTGATACAGGCGACGCTTCCCGGACCGATCCTCGTCCTGCTGCAATGGGCGTTGGTCGCCGCCGTCCTGTTCGCCTGGTGGCACCGGGTGGCTCCTGCCCTGACGCGCCCTCCGGCGAAGGTCGGCGCGCTGCTCCTGCTGGCGGGCGGGACCGTCGCGGGCTGGCAGTATGCGCTCGCGCCCTTTCACGAGTTATGGGCGGGGCTGTTCATCGCGCTTTCGCTCGCGCTCAGGACGCGGGAGCGATGGACCGAGGCGGTTGCCTTCGCGCTGGCCGCCGCGTTGATCCGGGAAACGGCGTTGCTCTACCTCTTGGTCATGGCCGCGATTGCCTTGATCGAGGGCCGTCGTCGGGAGGCGAGCGGCTGGGCGGCGGCGATCGGGGCGTTCGCGATCGCGGTACTCGCTCACGCCTATGCCGTCGACCAGGTCGTCCGTTCGCTCGACCCCGCGTCCCCCGGCTGGAGTGGGCTGCTAGGGCCCGGCTTCGTTGGCAGCGCGCTGGCGACCTCCACGGCAATGACGGCTCTGCCGGTGGCGGTCGCCGCGCCGCTGATCGCACTATCGCTCGTTGGATGGGTCGCATGGCGCGACGAGTCCGGCATCCGCGTCGCGGCGACATGGCTCGCTTATGCGCTGCTGCTGTCGGTCGCGGCGCGGGCCGAGAACTTCTATTGGGCCCTCCTGATCGCGCCGGTCAGCCTGGCTGGCCTGATCTTCGTGCCCAACGCGCTGCGCGATCTGATCGCCGCCGCGCTCGACAGACGACGGATCACCGTGCGACGGGTGGTGCGATGAAGCGGGTCCTCCTGATCGTCGGCGGCGGCATCGCGGCGTACAAGGCGTGCGAACTGGTGCGGACCTTGCGCAAGCGTGGCTACACCGTGCGCTGCGTGCTGACCGACGGTGCTCAGCATTTCGTCACGCCCATGACGCTCGCTGCACTCAGCGAACAGCCCGTCCATACCAGCCTGTGGGATCTGAAGGACGAGGTGGAGATGGGGCATATCCAGCTCAGCCGTCAGGCCGACCTCGTCGTCGTCGCCCCCGCCACCGCCGATCTGCTGGCCAAGATGGCGAACGGTCATGCCGATGACCTGGCGACGACCCTGCTGCTCGCGACCGACAAGCCGGTCCTTGCCGCCCCCGCGATGAACGTGCGGATGTGGCTTCATCCGGCGACCCGGCGCAATGTCGCGACCCTTCGCGCCGACGGCGTGACAATCCTCGAACCCGACGAAGGGCCGATGGCGTGCGGCGAGCACGGCCCCGGCCGTCTGCCCGAGCCCGTGGCGATCGCCGCTGCGATCGATCACGCGCTGGCCGGAGCTCCCCAAGGTGCCGAGCCGCTCGCCGGTCGCCACATCCTGGTCACCGCGGGCCCGACGCACGAGCCGATCGATCCCGTTCGCTACATCGCGAATCGGTCTTCCGGCCGTCAGGGCTATGCCGTCGCTGCGGCGCTGGCCCGCCGGGGCGCGCGGGTAACGCTGGTCAGCGGCCCCGTCACCCTCGCATGCCCGCCCGGTGTGACGCGCGTGTCGGTGGAGACCGCGCGCGACATGGCCGATGCGGTCACCGCCGCACTTCCTGCCGATGCCGCCGTGATGGTCGCGGCGGTCGCCGATTGGCGCGCGGAGCAGGCACCACAGAAGCTCAAAAAAGGCGGCATGCTGCCCGACCTGAAGTTGACCGACAATCCCGACATCCTGGCGACGCTCGCCGCCTCCCCTGCTCGCCCACGCCTCCTGATCGGCTTCGCGGCGGAAACTGAACAGGTTATCGATCACGCCGTGGCGAAGCGCGTGGGCAAGGGTTGCGACTGGATCATCGCCAATGACGTCTCGTCCGACGTGTTCGGCGGTGACGCGAACACGGTCCATCTCGTCACCGCGCAGGGCGTTGAGAGTTGGGCACGCCAGTCCAAGGATGCCGTTGCCGAGCGCCTTGCGGATCGGATCGCGTCGGTATTACTCACCTAGTTGCGTTCGAGCCCCCCAGGCGCAGCTTCGCCAATGTCCGCGAGAACCGTCATGCCCGATCCGATCCGAATCGCCCTGATGCGCCTGCCCCACGGCACGGGCCTTCCCATGCCCGCTTACGCCACGGCGGGAGCGGCCGGGCTCGATGTCGTCGCCGCCGAATCGCTCGACCTGGCACCCGGTGCCCGTGCCGCCGTTGCAACCGGCTTCGCCATCGCGATTCCCGATGGCTATGAGGTTCAGGTCCGCCCGCGATCCGGCCTGGCGCTCAAATACGGCATCACCTGCCTCAACACGCCAGGTACGATCGATCGAGATTATCGCGGCGAGGTTAAGGTCATCCTCGCCAATCTCGGCACCGAGACCTTTCGAGTAGCGCGCGGCGAACGCATCGCGCAGCTTGTTCCCGCGCCGGTTCAGCGTGCAAGCTTCGAAGAAGTCAGTGAAATGGGCGATACGCCGCGCGGCGTCGGCGGATTTGGGTCGACCGGAACGTGATCTCCGCGACGAAATTGCGACCATTTGTTCAAAGCTGGGTTTCGCTCCCGTCATCGGCTCATTAAGAGCGTGACGCGGC
>DASVUT010000433.1:0-6412 GCA_036386955.1 Sphingomonas sp.
CCCCGCCGGGCCCTTCGCCCGTGCGTACATTGCGCTCGATAGCGAGACGATCGAGCCCGAACCCTTCGCGCATGCGCTTGCGCTGAGCCGCCGCCGCGATGCCGCGGCGGGGCGCACGCTCCACGGGCCCCACCGCGCCGACCTGATCGTCACCCATGCCGAAAAGCATCAGGCTGCGGCCCTATGCTCGACCGGCGAGCAAAAGGCACTGCTGATCGGCATCGTCCTTGCCCATGCCGAGCTGGTCGCCGCACGCACCGGCCTTGCGCCCCTCCTGCTACTCGACGAGGTCGCCGCGCATCTCGATCCCGTTCGCCGCGGTGCGCTGATCGAGCGGCTGGGCGGGCGCGGACAAGTTTGGGTGACGGGGACCGAGCCGGCGCTGTTCGACGCGGTCGATGCAAGCGCGACGCGGATCGCGCTGTGCTGAACGCCACCTTTCGAGCGGATCCGCGATCGATTAAAACGCGATGCGGCATCGCTGACCCCGGGCGGGCTATGGAGGACAGGCTGAACACGCTTCTAATCAACGCCGCGCTGCTCGCGACCGGCGGCGCGACACCAGGTCCGATTGCGCCGCGCGCGAAAGGGGACATGGTTTCACGTGGAACCAACGCGCCATGCACGGCTATGGCTTTCGCCAGACCACGCGCGGCGCGACGATGAACCTGCCCGAAGAGGTGCTGTTCCGCACGGGCAGCGCTGACCCACGTCACCGCCGCGTAGAGGTGACGCTGCTCGGCCGCTGGCACGTACCCCTCCTACACGCGCGGTGCCCGTCATATCGGTCAGCATGTCACTTCGCCATGCGCCCGCCTGCCCCACGCCTTCTTGCCGGCCGAGCGGACCCGCCCCCGGCGTGATTTGTCGTTTTCCGATGGCAAGTCGTCAACTGCGGGGCCGATAGACACCCCGCGGACCCTATTCGCTTTCGTTTCGGGGCCCGAATCCCTATATCCTCGTCATGAACGATACACCGCAGAACTCCGGTCAGAACTCGGCCGAAAACCCCAACACGAATGATTACGGCGCCTCCTCGATCAAGGTGCTCAAGGGGCTAGACGCGGTGCGCAAGCGGCCCGGCATGTATATCGGCGATACCGATGACGGATCGGGCCTCCACCACATGGTGTTCGAGGTCAGCGACAATGCGATCGACGAGGCGCTGGCCGGACATTGCGACCGGATCGACATCGTTCTGAATGCCGACGGCTCGGTGTCGGTGACCGACAATGGTCGCGGCATCCCGACCGGCATCCATGCCGAGGAAGGCGTGTCGGCGGCAGAAGTCATCATGACCCAGCTCCATGCCGGCGGGAAGTTCGAGAACACCTCCGACGATAACGCCTACAAGGTGTCGGGCGGCCTGCACGGCGTCGGCGTGTCGGTGGTCAATGCGCTGTCCGAATGGCTCGATCTCACCATCTGGCGCGATGGCGAGGAGAATTCGATGCGGTTCGCGTTCGGCGATGCCGTCGCGCCGCTGAAGGTCACCGGCACCGCCGATGGGCGAAAAGGCACGCGCGTCACCTTCCTCCCCTCCCCCGCCACGTTCAAGATCACCGAGTTCGACTTCGACAAGCTCGAACATCGCTACCGCGAGCTGGCGTTCCTCAACTCGGGCGTTCGCCTGTTCCTGACCGATGCGCGACATGACGAGCCCAAGACCGTCGAACTCTATTACGAGGGCGGGATCGCCGCCTTCGTGCGCTGGCTCGACCGCGCCAAGACGCCGCTCTTTCCCGATCCGATCGCGATCCACGGGCAGCGAGACGAGGTCGGCATCGATGTCGCGCTCGAATGGAACGACAGCTATTACGAGAACGTCCTGGCGTTCACGAACAACATTCCGCAGCGCGACGGCGGCACGCATTTGGCCGCGTTCCGCGCCGCACTGACGCGCACGCTCAACAATTATGCCGAGAAGTCGGGGCTCCTGAAGAAGGAAAAGGTCCAGCTGACCGGCGACGACATGCGCGAAGGGCTGACCGCGATCGTTTCGGTCAAGCTGCCCGATCCCAAATTCAGCTCGCAGACCAAGGACAAGCTCGTCAGTTCCGAGGTGCGTCAGCCGCTTGAGTCGCTGATGGCCGACAAGCTCGCCGAATGGCTCGAGGAAAACCCCGCGCACGGGCGGAGCATCGTCGGCAAGATCATCGATGCCGCCGCCGCGCGCGAAGCCGCCAAGAAGGCGCGTGAACTGACCCGGCGCAAGGGCGCGATGGACATTGCGTCGCTCCCCGGCAAGCTCGCCGATTGTCAGGAGCGCGATCCCGCCAAGTCCGAACTGTTCCTGGTCGAGGGCGATTCCGCGGGCGGCTCGGCCAAGCAGGGCCGCGACCGGCATTTCCAGGCCATCCTGCCGCTGCGGGGCAAGATCCTGAACACCGAACGCGCGCGGTTCGACCGGATGATCTCGTCCAAGGAGATCGGGACGCTGATCCAAGCGATGGGCACCGGCATCGCGGCGGGTATCGACCGCGAAGGCTTCGACGCCGACAAATTGCGCTACCACAAGATCGTCATCATGACCGACGCAGACGTGGACGGCGCGCACATCCGCACGCTGCTGCTGACCTTCTTCTACCGCCAGATGCCCGAGTTGATCGATCGCGGGCACCTCTTCATCGCCCAGCCGCCGCTCTACAAGGCGACCAAGGCGCGATCGGAAGTGTATCTGAAGGACGATGCGGCGCTGGACGAATATCTCGTCGACGCCGGCGTGAATGCCATGGTGCTCGACACCGCGGGCACATCGCGCAGCGGTGCCGACCTGCGGGATCTGGTCGAACACGCGCGCCGCATGCGCACGCTGATGCGCTACGTTCCCCGGCGCTACGACCCCGACATCATCGAGGTGCTGGCGCTGTCGGGGGCGCTCGATCCCACGCTCGACCGGGACGGCCGAGCGGCAACCGTGGCGGAGGTTACGCGGCGGCTGGACTCGGGCGACGAGGGCGATGGCGGCACCGCGCGCTGGAGCGCGCGGCTGACCGAGGATGGTGGCATCCATTTCGAACGGCTGTGGCGCGGCGTCACCGATCACCACATCGTGGAGGCGAGCTTCATCGCCTCGGCCGAAGCGCGCAAGCTCCACGCGCTAGCCGCCGAACAGGCCGAGAGCTTCGCGACCGCGGGTCGTCTCGTCCCGGCGCGCGCTGCCGCCGCGGCTTTGCAGCCCGAGGATGTGTCCGACGAGGCCGCCACGGATGAGACCGGCACGCCAACCCCGCGCACGCGCGGTGAGACTTTGGTCGCACGGCCCAGCCAGTTGCTCGACGCGATTTTGGTCGCCGGGCGCAAGGGCCTGGCCATCCAGCGCTACAAGGGCCTGGGCGAGATGAACGCCGAACAGCTGTGGGAAACCACGCTCGACCCGGCGAACCGGTCGATGCTGCGCGTGACCAGCGAGGATGTGTCGGCCGCCGACATGATCTTCACCCAGTTGATGGGCGAAGTCGTCGAACCACGCCGCGAATTCATCCAGGACAACGCCCTCAACGTCGCCAATCTGGACGTCTGAGCCGGTGTCCGGCGCGACCACGTCCGAGGCGGCCATCCGCATCGCCGGCCTCGGCAAGACCTATGCCGGTGGCAAGCGTGCGCTCGACGATGTCACATTCGATGTTCCGCGCGGCAGCATCTTCGGGCTGCTCGGGCCCAATGGCGCGGGCAAGTCGACGCTGATCAACATCCTGGCCGGGCTGGTCAACAAGACCACAGGCGGCGCGTCGATCTGGGGCTTCGACATCGACGCGCATCCGCGCAACGCCAAGGCCTCGATTGGGATCGTCAATCAGGAGATCCTGTTTGACCCCTTCTTCACCCCAATCGAGACGCTGGAGCTGCAGGCGGGGCTGTTCGGCGTCGCCAAGCGCGACCGGCGCTCGCTCGAATTACTGCGCGCGGTGCATCTGGAGGACAAGGCGCACGCCTATGCCCGCACGTTGTCGGGCGGCATGAAACGGCGGTTGATGGTGGCCAAGGCGATGGTCCACTCGCCCCCGGTCCTGGTTCTCGATGAGCCGACCGCCGGCGTCGATATCGAACTCCGCCAGCAGCTCTGGGCCTATGTCCGCGAACTCAACGCCGCAGGCGTCACGGTCGTGCTGACAACCCATTATCTCGAAGAGGCCGAGGCGCTGTGCGATCGGATCGCGATCATCAACCATGGTCGACTGGTCGCCAACGAGTCGACCGGCACGCTTCTGTCGCGTGCGCAGGAGAAGCTGGTTTCGGTCACCGTCGACCGCGATGTCGGCGCGGTGCCCGCCGCGCCATGTTTCGAGAAGATCGTGCTGCGCGGCACCCGCACGCTGGAGGTCACCTATTCCAAGGACCGCGTCAACGCCGGTGAAGTGCTCGCCGCGATCCAGGCGGGCGGGCTCGGCATCGTCGATGTCTCGACCCGCGAGGCCGATCTGGAAGATATCTTCCTCAGCCTGACCCGCGCTGCTTAGCCGAGCACCCCTGCCCGTCCCTCCTCAGGGTCGATCAGCGCCTGCACCCGCCGCGCCGCGCGCCTGGCAAAGGCGAGCGTGCAGCGTTTGCGGACATGCGCCGCCAGCGGCTCGGTCTGAGCCTCGCGCATGATGGCGGCGTCGTAGCGGTCGGCGACGATGACCCCCGTACGCTCGGGCAGGAACGCCGCGCGGTCGAGCGGCGAGAGATCGAACCCCGCCGGGGTCGCCCAGAAGAAACGGTCGCAATGCCCCAGATAATCGGGCCATTTGGCGTCGCCGAGCAGGTCGGCGCGCGACACCTTGATCTCGACGATGACGATCCGGCCCCGCGCGTCGATCGCCATCACATCGGCGCGGCGACCGCCGTCAAGCGGCACTTCGCACAGGCCGGCCAAGTCGTGGCGTCGGAACATCCTGAGCACGCCGCGCGCCACATCGGCGGCACAGGCAGGCGAGTCGGGGTCATCGAGACAGGAGGCGGGCGCCACATCGAGCATGCCCGCCCTTAGAACATCCAGCGAACAGCGGGCAACCCCGCCGCGCGTTCAGCGGTAGAAGACGTGGTTTCCCAACGCCGCGACCTTGGTCAGGCGGGCCGCCGGGGGATTGCCGGGGGTGTTGAAATACAGCGCCTTGCGTGCCGGGCTATTCCAAGCCTCGGCCAGCGCGACACGCGCGACGGCAAGCGCGGTGCGATACGCGGCGCGGCCTTCGTCGATGCTGGGAATACGTCCCGCGCGCACGAAGCTGAACTGCCCGCGCTGCGTCACCACGCCGCACACGTCGCTGGGGAAGCGGCCCGATCGGCTGCGGTTGAGGATGACTTCGGCCACCGCGAGTTGCCCGGCAAGCGGTTCGCCCTTGGATTCGAAATAGATCGCGCCGGCCAGGCAGCGCGCGGCATCGCTGGTGCCCGCGTCATCATGCGCGGCGACCGCGTCGGCCAGGCTGTCGAAGGAGGTGTCCAGATCGGCGGCGGCGAGCATCGCGCCAGTCACGATCGGAGCGGAATCGGGAACCGAAATGCGCGTCGGCGCATTGATGTCGGTGAGCGCGGTTGGTTGGACGGCTGCATCACGGACGGGAATCGGAGTCGTGAGTTCATGGGCCTGTGTTCGCGCGCTGGCGCCGAACAGACCCATGGTCAGGGTCATCACCGCGATCGTCGCGGCACGGTGAAACATCGTCATTGGCTTGTTCATATATGCGGTTGGACCGCGGATCGGCGTCGCTAAGCCCTGAGGCCCAGGTCGGTCGTCCGGGATATCCCCCCGACTGCGTCACCGCCCGGATCGCACCCGATGCGGCACAACGCGTACCCTGATGACCGGCGGGTGAACGCAAGTCCCCCGGGGGTCAATCCGACAGCAGCGATTCAGCGGCGAACCGTTGCGCTGCCGGGGTGTCCAGTTCGATTACCCACAAATCGGGGTCGCGCGCGCGCCGCTTGCGCCAATATTCCTCCACGCCGACCCCATTAGTAGGGGTCGAGTCGATCAGCGACTCCCGCCCGTTGGGTCCGACTCCACGTTCGAAGACCTGAGGGGCTGCGTCGCGGTCGGCGGCGACCACCAGCACGGCACCCGCCTGCGCGTCGCCGCGGGCCCGCACGACCGCCAGTCCACCCGCATCGTTGACCCGCCGCAACAGCGCCGACACGACGATCCCGGTCGGCAACCGATCGCTCACGGCGCGCGGTAGCCGGGCAGGTCGGCCAGCGCGATCCGCGAGCGCATGAACGTCCCGGTCCCCCGCGCGACCTCCTCCCCGCTCGCATCGACGAGCCGCGCGTCGGCGACGAAGACGCGGCGACGGCCGCTGATCCACCGCCCCTCCGCCACCACCTCGCCGGCGCGCATTGGCCGGGTCAGCAGCAGGTTGAACTGGGTCGTCAGCAGAAAACGGTCGGTCACCAGGCTGTTGCAGGCGTAGAAGGCGGCATCGTCGAG
>DASVUT010000434.1:0-5056 GCA_036386955.1 Sphingomonas sp.
CGCGGCGTCCGCCCGCTCCCGATCCTCGGGATTCATGACATTGAGCCAGGCCTGATACGGCGCCGCCGCGTCGTGTAGCGGGTCGAGGCCGAGGATCGCGTACATCTCGGGCGACCAGCTGATCGCGCCCGTCTCGACCTCCCAGTCCCAGATCCCGATGCCCGCCGCCTGCTGCGCAAGCTTCAGCCGCGCCTCGCTCGCGCGCAACGCTTCCTCCGAGCGTCGCCGCTCCGTGATGTCGCCGATCACGCCGATAGCGCGTGCGGGCGCACCGTCGTCGCCCAGCACGAGTTCGGCGCGAAGCCACAGCCAGCGCACGGAGCCGTCCGGCCAGACATAGCGGTACTCAGCTTCGAGCGTCCGCTCGCCGCGGGCAAGCGTCGCCTCGCCCAGGGCTCGCAAGCGCTCCCGCTCGCCGGGATAGTAGCGCGCCCGCATCTCCTCGGCGGTCGGGCTGGCATCGTTCGAAAAACCGAGCAGCGCGTTGAGCTCGGGCGAGCCCGTTACGTGGTCGGTCACGATGTCGACCTCCCACACCGCCATCCGGCTTGCCCCAATGGCGAGCGCGAGGCGCGCCTTGCCCTGCCGTTCGGCCTCCTCCAGCCGCACGCGTTCGGTGATGTCTTGTAGCGTGCCCACGTAGCGGACGGCGCGGACCTCGCCGCCGACTTCGGCGAACACGGCTTCGCCATGCGCCAGCGCCCAACGCACGGTGCCGTCCGGTCGGACGATCCGATACTCGTAGGGCGCGCACTCCCGCAGCGTCGGATCGAGCGCGCGCCGCGCCATGGCGGACGTTCGCGGGTAGTCGTCAATATGCGTCACCCGGCGCGCGTCGTCGTAGCTGACCTCACGGTCCGGTTCGAAACCGCAGATCTCCTTGGCGCGAGAGGAATAGCGCATGCGCCCGGACGGCACGTCCCAGTCCCAGATGCCGATCTCGGCCGCCTCGGTCGCGAGCTGCAGCCGCGCCCGGCTCTCCTCCAGCGCCGTGGCCGCCGCCTTCTCGTCGGTCACGTCCTCCTGGATGCACAGCCAATAGGACCGGTTGTCGAGCATGACGGCACTGATCCGAGACGTGGTGACGAGAGTTGTGCCATCCTTGCGCCGGTTCAGCCACTCGCCCCGCCATGCGCCCGAGCGCTTCAGCTCGGCGATGACCTCGCCGACGATGCGGGCGTTCTCGTCGGGCGGGTACGCGTTCTGGACGGACACGTGCAGGCCGACCAGCTCACCCGCCTCGTATCCGAACATCCGGTCCTCGGCCGGGTTGGTGTAGACGATCGTGCCGTCTTCGTCGGACAGGCTGACGCCCTCCGTCATGTTCTCGAGGAGCGTTCGGTAGAGATCGGCCGACATCGCGGGCATGGACCGCGTAGCGCGACTCGGCTGAGGATGCGGCGGAGCTGCGACGTCCAGCGGCGCTTCATCGTACCGCACGTCCACCGGTTCGCTCATCTCACACCTTAGTTTCGTGAGCCGAGGCTAACCGAACGAGGCACGATAACCAACCCGTTCCAGCTTCATGAACGAACGTCCGGATCATGCAAGCGCTCGACGCGCCGTGAACGTCGACTTCTGTGTCAGGCTTGCAAGCAGCAAAGTCTCCAACACCAGCCGAGACCCCCCGCGCCCGAGCGACCGGCGGATCAAGACCTACTCCGCCGCTAACCGAACATCGGCGATCTCCAGGCGGAAGGGACCGTCCTGTTGAGCAGACCCGATCAGCAGCATTTGGGCATTGCTCGGATCGAAATTAGCGAGCTGGTCGAACCGGACCTCTACCTCGGCCCAGTCCATCGCGACCTGGATCGGCATCATGCTTGGTCGCTGCCCGCCTTTGGGAGAAAACCCCATGAAGGCAAAGCCCTTGCCGGTGCCGCGTGCCCAGAAGCGCAACACCTTGGCAGCGCTGATGTTGGCCGGCTGGAACTTCCGGGCGGCGGGGTAGAAGGCGATACCCGCCCAAGGCGCAATGAAGCCAGGATTGACCTCCCCGCTCATGACAAGCGCCGGCTGCCCATTCGGGGCCGTACCGCTGGTGGCGATCGTCAATGTCGAGCTCCCGCCCATGATCGAGTCCGTGGAAGTTTCCCAACCCGCGCCAAAAGGCGACTCAATGACGGCTTTACCAGCTACCGTACTGAACTGCGCAATTCGTTCACCCGCCGGCAATCTCACGGGCGGCAGTGCAACTGTCGCCGCTTCCTCCGCGACCGCCGCGCGCCGAGCCGTGCGCAGCGGGCTGACCGGCGCACCATCCTTCCATATCTCCACCACGTTATGAACATTGGCGATATCCTGCGTCGGGTCGCCATTCACCAGCAACAGATCGGCCTTCAGGCCCTTGGCAACCCGGCCGCGATCGGCAAGCTGGAATGCCTTGGCCGGTGCAGCCGTGGCCGCGGTCAGCGCCTGTGCGGGGGACAATCCGCCCTTGACCAGCAAGTCCAGTTCGCGATGCAGGCTGAGCCCGTACCATGTGCCCGGATTGCCGGCATCGGTTCCAGCCAAGATCGAAACGCCCGCTTTGGCGAGAGCGCCAAGATTGGCTGCTTCGGTTGCATCAAGCGACGCGGTGCGGTCTGGCCCAAAGGATTGCCGCACCGTGTCCACTGCGGACTTGGTTAGCAACCCCGATAGCGCGGAGTGGGTCAGGAGGTTTGCGGTTCCCGATCGTCCGCTGAACACTTCCAGGACAGTATAGGTAGGGATGATGAAGACGCCCTTGTCCTTCGCCAGCTTCGCGAATGCGCTCCCGCCGTCCTTGTCGGCAAACAGATGCACCAATCCGTCCGCACCCGCATCGACCGAGCCGATTGCCGCTGCCAGCGTTTGTGCATGCACCACCGCCAGCTTGCCGCGCGCGTGTGCCGCCGTGACCAAGGCGCGGATGGTGGGCACATCCAACGTCGGGGTTACCCGGCCGATGATGGTGCCGGGTTCGTTGACGATCTTGATGTAATCCGATCCCTCGGCAATTCGCGCGGCGACCCAGGCGTCGGCCTCCTGGGGCTTGGTCAGCGTGGGGACCGGCAAGCCATATTCGGTGCCATGGCCCTTGGGCACGGTGGCAAGGTAACCCGACGTGAAGATGTCGGCCATGGCTGCATTCTCACCGCGCGCCATTCGGGCGCGTAGGTCGCGGGTCGATGCCGGCGGGCTGAACATGTCGAGCTGCGTGGTCACGCCGAACATCAACGCGTCGTCCTGCCCTTGATAGGCGTGGACGTGGCTGTCGATCAGCCCCGGCAGCAAAGTCTTGCCCCGCCCATCGACAATCCGCATCTGTGGGGACGATCGACCGCGATAGTCGACGTCGACGATCGTGCGCCCCTTGATCAGAACCGAGCGTCGGCCCTGGTTCTCAACCCCGTCGAATAGCGTCACATCCTTGATCAGTGTTTCCGTTGGCGCGGCGGGTGTCGACTGCGCGAGCCCCGGTCCGGCGATTGCGCAGGACAGCAGCAGCAAAGCGATTTGGTGAGCTTGCATCGGAACGCCCCCTTGGTTGTCAGATGAACCTTTGAACAGGGTGAAGCTACGGGTCGCTGCCAGGGCGGAAAAGTGACATATGTCACCTGTCACGGGTGACATGGAAGAACGAACCATGCCGCCGCGACGCAACAATGATCCGTTAGAGCCATCCGTTAGCACGTGCGATGCGGCCAGCCTCGATGCGGTTGAACGCGCCAAGCTTACCCGCAGCGTCCGAGAGATAGTTGCGGACGGTGCCCGGCGAGAGGTCGAGCTGGCGGGCGATGTCCTTGTTCGTCATTCCCTCTTCCGCCAGGCGTAGCACATCGCGTTCACGCTGGGTGAGGGGATCGGCACCGGCGTGCCATGCGGTCGCGGCCAGGTCTGGCGGGATGAACGTGCCGCCCGCCGCAACCACGCGGATAGCCGCCGCCAGTTGCTCAACAGGCGTGTCTTTTAACAAATAGCCACGCACACCAGCGACGCGGGCGCGGGCGAGATATCCGGGCCGCGCGAATGTGGTGACAATCACGGTGCGGGTCGCCATTCGTTCTGCGGCGATGATGGCCGCCACATCGAGCCCGCTGAGCCGAGGCATCTCGATATCGGTCAGGAGGATGTCGGGCCGATGCGTGCGCACGAGATCAAGCGCGGCCAGCCCATCGACAGCGCGGCCGACGATCGACAGATCGGCCTCCATCTTCAGGAGCGCGGCGATCGCTCCCAAGACCATTGCCTGATCTTCGGCAAGGACGATGCGGATCATGCCGGTATTGTCGCGATCAGCCTTACCCCGCTGGGGCCGGGCTGGACGGTCAGCGACCCGCCCGCTGCCTGAAGTCGCTGACGCATGCCCGCGAGCCCGTTTCCCTCGGTGAAGCTAAGGCCATGCCCGTCGTCCGACACCGCCAGCCGGGCCTCGCAGTCCGCGATGGACAACACGATCGTGCAGACGCGCGCATCGGCGTGGCGGATCACGTTGGTCACCGCCTCGCGAAGCGTCATCGCCAACACAGCCCCTGCGTCTGATGGGATCGCGCCGAAATCACCATGAAGGTGCGGTTCCACCGATGCCGCCTCCAGAGCGGCGCTGGACGCCGCGGCTTCATGCGCAAGGCTGCCCCCCGCGTGACCGGCCAGCGCGGCACGGACTTCTACTAACCCCTGGCGGGCGAGTGCTGCGATGGCCCGGCATTCGGCCTGGGCGCATTCCGCGTCGCCGGAAATGAGCTTGCCTGCGAGATCCGCTTTCAGCGCAACCAGCGTCAATGTGCGCCCGACCACGTCATGCAGGTCACGTGAGATCCGCTCTCGCTCCGCCGTGCCGGCGAGGCGGCGCACCTCTTCCTGGCTTGCCACCAATGCCTGGGTGCGGGCGTAGAATGCCTCGCGCGACACTGTCGCGCCGCCTGTCATCACCACCAGCAACAAGCCGGCCAGCCACCACAACGGTGGCTGGTCAAGCGCCGTCGCCACTCCCGCAGTGGCAAGCGCGATAATGCCAATACCAGCGATGGCGTGGCGAGCAGGGCGCAACCGACCCACTGCAGAGCCGGCATAGACCGCAAAGACCGTCCAG
>DASVUT010000435.1:0-4839 GCA_036386955.1 Sphingomonas sp.
GGAAGAGAAGACCGCGAACATGCAGTAAGCCTCTATTCGGGTCGGTCTGACCCGACGGACTTGATTGAAGGGCGTTCTCCGCGATGTGGAGAGCGCCCTTTTTATTTGCGTCGCGCCGGGCTAACCGCAGGCGGCGCGCGGGCGCCTGTAGCTCAATGGTTAGAGCTGGCCGCTCATAACGGCTAGGTTGCGGGTTCGAGTCCTGCCGGGCGCACCGCGCGCGCCGCCGCCCCCACGATGCGGACGATCGCGCCGGGTGCCGCTAGCATGAACCTGCGATGCGGGGTGGTCGGGGAGACAGGATTCGAACCTGCGACATCCTGCTCCCAAAGCAGGCGCGCTACCGGACTGCGCCACTCCCCGGCACGCCATGGCGCATAGCCGAGCTGTGGGCGGGGCGCAACGTTTGGTTATGCACCCGCTGCGGCGATGACTTCGGCCAGTGAAGCGTGGACGATCCCATGGCGGGCAAGCCGTGCGAGCACGACATCCCACCAGCGCCAGAAGGCGGCGAGGTCCTGCGCGTCGCGCACATAGGGCGTGTGGCCGGGCTCCAGCGAGGGCGAATGGAAGCTGAGCACCAGGAGGCGCTCGCCCGACGCGGCCGCGATGTCTATGGCGGCGAGGACATCGCGTTCCGACATCCCCTCAGGCGTTAGCGCGACGCGCGACAGCAGCCGGCTCTTGCTCGCCACCGCAGCCCCGCGCGAGACCTTGGCGAGGAGCGGATGGAGCGACGCACCCCAGCAACGCAGGACGCCGGTGAAGATCGTCGAGGACGGGATCTCGACCAAACCATCGGTGCGGTACGCGTCGTTGCCGAGATCGCTGAAGTCGGGGCCACCTTGGGCGCTGTAATCGTACCGTGCGCGTACCGATAGATCGACACGATACCCGCGGTCGGCGAGCAGCGCACGGCTGGCCGGGCCGATGCCGTAGCGCCCTGCGCGGAATGCCTGCGGAGGGCCGCCGAAGGCCGCGGTGACCGCGTCGGTGAGCCGGTCGAGCTTGGCGGCCTCCAATGCTCGCGGGAGATTGCCCTGGAAGCTGTTTGCCAGGCTGACGATCTCGTCATGCGGCGGGGTCACCCAGCTGTGAAGTTGCGTACCGATAGCGGACAATCCGTCGACGGTCGCGTCGCGCAGGATCGCCACGGCGGCGGGATCGGCCGCGATGGGGTAATCGACCATATAGGCCGGCGAGACGCCTGCCGCGCGCAGGCGACGGTGCGCCGCGGGGAGCGCGCGCATGGCGGTCGTGGCACGGTGTAATCGGTCGAACGGTGCCGTCCAGTCGAATTCCTCCTCGACATCGACGACGACGAGGAAGCGCGTGCCGAACGCGGCGGGCCAGCGGACCATATCGCTGGTCGCGGGCGGCGGGACGCGCCAACCGTGCGGGCGCGCCGATGCCGCCACCTCAGTTCGTGCTCGCCTGCCCCACCCTATCCGTTACGACGGCCGGCAGCCGCAATGTCAAGCGGTCCGCCGCGATCGAGAGCGCACCGCCCAGTTCGACCGCCAGATTGCGCGCCAGCCTCAGCGTGAAACCGATGCCCAGCAACGGCGTGCCGTCGTCCTGTTCATCGGCGGCCGCGTCGAGCCGGAACAGCGTCGCGTTATCGTCGGCCGCGAGCGCACGCGGACGCGTAACCGCAATGGTGACGTCCTCGCCCGCCGTGCCGGCCGTCACACACAGCGACTCACCGGCCGTGCCGGCAGCGACAATCGCGGACAGGAGACGCGCGATCAATCGCTCGGCCGCCCGGTCGTCGGTGGCAAGCGCGGGAAGATGTCCGGCGGCATCGACCTGCACCGTCACGCGGCGCAAGCGGGCGAGCGGGGCCAGATCGACGACGATCCGGTCGAGCATCGGTTCGAGCGGGACGCTCCCGGGGCGAAGGTCGAGCGCGCGGGCTTCGATGCGGGCGGCGGTGTCCAGGTCTTCGATCGCGGCGACCAGGCCCGTCGCCTGACGCTGGATGGTCTCGGCACGTTCGCGGTAGTGCGGCGGGACAGGCCCGAGCAATTCGGTTCCGATCAGCTCGGCAAAGCCCATGATCGCGTTGGCGGGGGTTCGCAATTCATGCACGAGCTGACGGAGCTGATCGGACCCGACGGGTGCCGCCTGCTGATCGCGGCGGGGGCGGCGTCCGGTGCCGCGCATGCCGGTGAAGCGCCCTGTCTCCCGCTCGAACAGCGGCGCACCCGACAGCCGCCAGCTGCCTGCGAGCGGGGTCGTTCCGCCGATCTCCAGTCGCGCGTCGGTGAAGCGGGCGCGTCGGCGCAGGGCACCGCCTGGCACGGCGTCGAACCGGACGCCGCCACTCCCGAGGGTCGCTAGCGACAGGCCGACCAAGGCGGGGCGCGCAACACCCTCAACCCAGCGAATGACGCCCGATGCGTCGGTTTCATAGAGGAATGAATTGGCGACCTCGGGCTCGGGCACCGGGCGCGGGGCAGGATCGGGGCGGTCGCGCTGAAATGCGTCAATCCGTGCGACAAGGTCGGCGATTTCGAACCGTGGTGCGGGTTCGGACGGTGCCTCGGCTCGGCGAAGCGCCTCGGCGACGAGCGGCAGTCCACGCGTGACATCGCCCAGGGCGACGAACGGCGTCTCGCTGAGCGGCGTGTCGGCCGGCGGCACGGGGATCGGCACCTCCGCAGGCAGGCTCGGCGCAGGCGCTTCGTGGCCGAGCACGAAATCGGTCGGGCCGAAGCTGTCGAGCCCGCGCCGGACCTGATCGGGCAGGTCGCGGCGGTGGCGCAGCACCGATCGCCCCGCAGAACCGATGCCGGACAGCAGCGTGCACCAGTCATCGGGCGCGAGCGTCGCGGTGCGCAATACGGGCGCGGCGATCGCCAGCTCATCCTCCGCGAACAAGGCGACCAGCGCGGCGGGCGGTGTTGCCCAGGCGAGGGCGCGGGCACTCGCCGCACGAACTTCGGCGGGCACGGCGGGGCGGAGCGCGCGCAGGCGGGTCAGGGCTGTCGCATCCGCCGGAACGCGCCCGCGCCCGATCAGGTCGACCAGCTGACGCCATGTCGAGCGGGCACCGAGCCCTTCCCCCGTATCACCGGCCAATACCGTCGCCAGGCTATCGTCGAACCGCACCAATCGTCACCCTCGCGCGCCGCCGGACAATGCGACGCCACTACCGATTCCTTAACGCTTGGCTTGGCGGCGACAAGGCGGGGCGGACTCGATGTGGAGTCGCCGCGTCGCAAAGTGGCACATCCTGGTGCGCGGGCAATTTTCTTATCGTGCAGGGGCGGCTAGACGATGGTCACGCATAGGGGGAGACGAAGGAACCATGGCGCTGGATCGGATCGACCGGCACATATTAGGGCTGCTGCAGGACGATGGCCGGATGACCAACGTCGAACTGGCCGAACGCGTGGGGCTGACCGCCCCGCCCTGCCTTCGTCGCGTGAGGGCGCTGGAGGAAGCGGGCGCGATCCGCGGCTATCACGCCGATCTGGATGCGGGACAGCTCGGCTTCCCCATCACGGTGTTCGCCATGGTGTCGCTGCGCAGCCAGGCTGAGCGCGACCTTGCGGCGTTCGAGGCGCATGTCGCGGCCATCCCCGAGGTGCGCGAATGCCACATGCTCAACGGCGAAATCGACTTCATCCTGAAGATCGTCGCGAGCGATCTCAAGGGGTTTCAGGAAATCCTGACCACGCACCTGACGCCCGCCCCCAACGTCGCCAGCGTCAAGACATCCTTGACCATCCGTACCGCCAAGGCGATTTCGGGGATTCCCGTGGTCGTAGGCTGAAGCGTCACCGGAGCCCGAGCGAGCAGGCTCGACCGGGCTCCGGAGACGGATCGAAGGCGATCAGGCGGTGGGTGTTGGGCCGTTCAGCCAGGCGACCCAAAGGCTGGCGATGTCGGCGCGCGGCGCGCCCTTGACCGCCTCGAAGGCCGCGGTTGCCCCTGCTTTGTCACCACCGCGCGCAAGCGCGATGCCGAGCCGCGTGTTCACCTCGTCGGCATTCACGCCCGACTTGGACAGCGCGACACGGTACAGGTCGGCTGCCTTGGTGTAGTTGCCTTGGCTGAGATACGCGTCCGCGGTCTGTGACGCCAGCTTGCCATCGGCGGCGGTGCGCGAGCGAGCCTCGACCGCGGTGAGGGACGTTTCGTTGCGCAACGCGGTGGCGGCGTCGGTCAGGATCATGCGCGAATTGGCGGCGGCGGCCGGAATCTTGCCGCGTGCCTGCCCTTCCTTGATCACCGCCTGCGCTTCGGCTGGCAGGCCGCGGTCGAGCAGCTTCTGGGCATAGTCCTCATAGTCATACTGGTCGGCAAGCGACCCTGACGCGCGCATCAGGCGGAACAGATCGATCTTCTGCCCGCCGTCCAACGTCGCGATCGAGTTCTGCGACAGACCATAGGTCAGGATGACATCGCGCCAATTCTTCTGCGTCGGATACGCCGCGATATACTTGCGGACCCACGACATGGTCTCCGCATTCATCTTGCGCGCGTTGGACCTAGCGATGGCGTAACGGTAGTAATCCTCAGGCGCCTTCTGCCCCGCCGCGTTCATGCGCGCGATCTCGCTTTCAAGCTCGGCGGTGCCCCCGGCGACGTCGCCCGATTCAACCTTCGCCTTGACCAGGAACATGCCAAGATCGGGGTTGGTGTAGCCGAGCTGCTTGGCCTGCGTGAAGAGCTGGATCGCAACCGGATACTGCTTGCCGTTGAACGCGAGCGCGCCGCGACGAAATGCGTAACGACCGCGGTCGGCAGCCGGCGTCTTGGGGTTGGCAAGAAGCGTGTCCAGCGGCTTGGCGAGCACCGTTTCGTCGATCGGTGCCTTCGGATTGGCAT